>JALUZI010000267.1 GCA_027012045.1 Desulfurococcales archaeon | reverse complement strand
GGTCACCCCTCAACCTCTCCGTGAAAGACCTCGACTGGAAGCCCGGCTCGGTCATGGGGGAAGGCAGGACTCCCCTGGTCGAGAGGAGGATCAACGGTAAGACAGTGTTGTTCAAACTGGAGTATCTGAACCCGTCGGGTAGCTTCAAGGACAGGGGGACGAGCATCAATATCCACATAGCTAGACTCCTAGGGTACGACTGCATAGTAGAGGACTCCTCTGGGAACGCTGGGATATCAGCGGCTCTCTACGGCGCTTACACCGGGATGAAGACCAAGATAATAGTCCCCCGGAGCGCTCCCCAGGGTAAGAAAAAGATAATAAGGAACCTCGGCGCCCAGCTCATCCTCGCCAAGACGAGGAAAGCCGCGGCGGAGCTGGCTGAGACGCTGGCCGGGGAGTGCTACTACATTGCTCACGCGTGGAACCCGTTCTTCACTCTAGGCCTCCAGAGCATAGCCTATGAAATAGCGGCTAAGGGCTACGTGGGAGTCCCAGTAATAGCCCCCGCTAGCACAGGAGGCCTCATATACGCGTTGTACCAGGGCTTCAGGGAATACGCGAACAGGACTCCCAGGATAATAGCGGCACAGGGATCCAGCAATCCGTGGCTAGCCGAGGCAGTAGGTGGTACTATAGAAAAGGGAGAGTCCACCCTGGCCGATGCACTGGTATACGAGGATCCTCCCAGGAAGGAGGAGGCTATAAGGGCTATAGAAAAATCAGGCGGCACCGCCGTCGCCGTCAACGATAGGAGCATAAAGAGGGCCATGAAGGAGCTGTGGCGGATGGGGTTCCCCGTGGAACCCTCGAGCGCCACGGCGTATGCTGTTTATAAGAAGATAGCTGGTAAGCATATAGAGGGCCCGGCTATAATAGTCCTGACGGGGACGGGCTACAAGTACCTGGATGCACTCTAAGTCTTTTGTTTTACCCCTAATTCGCATTCTCAGGGTTATATCGGTTTATATACCGTGGAGATATACATTTCTAAACCATGCGGACCCCTGTGTCCGAAACCGTATCCATTATAGTAGGGTGAGAAGCTGTGAGCGCAGAGAACATTAAGACGATAACCGTAGTCGGAGCCGGGACAATGGGCCACGGCATAGCTGAAGTAGCAGCCATGAGAGGCTTCAAGGTATACCTCGTAGACATCAAGAAGGAGTTCCTCGACAATGCGT
>JALUZI010000266.1 GCA_027012045.1 Desulfurococcales archaeon | reverse complement strand
CTACTAAATTTTAATGCATATTTCAAAACCTCTAATAAATGCTTCCTAATAACCTCTCTACTGCTAAAATTCAACTCATTAATAGAATGTATATAACTATCATTAAAATGCCTTAGAAAACTCTCTAATTCATCATTTTGATACCAATTCTTCCTACCATCTGTTACCTCTTTATATTGCACTCTGTCATCAGAATAAACAAGCCAGTTAATATGAACATTCCAACCATTCTTGGTATAAGTAAATTCAATACTACCCATACCACCCTTAAACTGAGACCAAAAACCTTTACTATTTCTACGCTTACTATTCCTCATCTGCATCAAAACAGATTTCCTCAACTTATCTACCCTACTATAAACAACTTCCAAAGGCTCATCTCTATTATGTCTTACTGGAGTCACAATATAATACCAATACTTACTCAATAAATCTTCTCCCTCTTCATAAGGATACACTTCCAAAGCCTGCATAAACTTTCTATGCTGATTATAAGCCCTACCAACTGCACAAGCTAAACAAATTTTATCCTTTTTGCAAAAATTAGCTCTCACTAGTTTAATCCTATCATCACTAGTTGAAACTTTATACTCTGTAAAAGAACCACAACTCATAACTCTTTCTTTTATATTTTCATAATGCTCTAATGATTTAAAAACCCTACCATCTACCTTAGCATTATTAGGTATTCTATCCCAAATAAAATATAAGTCTCTTTTCAAAATATGAGTCTTAAAATATCTTTTATGAACCTTAACAATAAATTCAGCTTGAGAGGGAGTTAATAAAGTTTTACTAGATGCAGTTTTTTTAGTATAATTACTCACTAGACAACCTCCTAACAAAATTTACCCAAACAACCTATTACAACTACCCCCCTTGGGGTACGAAATTATAAATAAATCGTAAATCAAGTTATTTACATTTACCATCCACTAGAAAACCATAACCATTTTCTCTAAGATAATCATCCAATGTTAAACCACTTTCCCCATCATAATTATCAATCAAATCAATAACATCCGAATATATATCTCCAAACATCTCAACCAAATTAGCTATAACCTTACCTTTAGGTATTCCTGCTTTCTTTGACAAGAACTCTAATTTCTCGTTGATATGACTATCTAAATAAAAGGTATAATTTTTCTTAGTTCTCTTTTCTCCAAATAAAACCTTATCAATCATAATAGAC
>JALUZI010000265.1 GCA_027012045.1 Desulfurococcales archaeon | reverse complement strand
GGTTCTGGAATGTAGTCCTTGAAAAGACACATTTTTAGTTTCGGCGAAACGACGAGCCCTAATCCTCTGGAGCCTGTTTTACCGGTATCTCTCCTCTTATAGGGAACCCAGATTGATGTTATGTGATGGGGTACCTCGACACAGATGCTCCTATCAAAAGAGCTGTGGGGCATTATTCTGGGCACCAAAAGTCAAGGGTACCATATTTCGATACTAGGTGACGGAGGTATAGTTCTCTTGTGGTGAGTTGCATTATACCTGGCTATTATCCTGTCGACATGGCTGCACTCTATTCCATCCACGCTGCACACGTTTTCCTTGCTGAGTTTTCTATCGAAATATAGGTGCAGTACAGCATCCACAATATCATATGTTATACCGAGCTCTTTTTCCGCTAAGTGCCCCGGAACCAGCCTCGGTGAACTTGGCTTGTAAGCTATTTTCTTTGGCACTCCCATGATTTCAGCGGCTTTGCGCACTTGGGATTTGTAGAGAGCTCCTATAGGAAGTATGTCCACGCCTCCGTCCCCATATTTGGTGAAGTATCCTATTAGGATCTCGCTTCTATCACCTGTTCCTAGGACCAGTAAATTGTATTTGTTGGCATAGTAGTACAGCAGGGTCATTCTAATCCTAGCTCTCAGATTACCAACAGGCATAGTGTCTGTTTCTTCGTGTACAGGTATAGACGAAGTGTAAACATCGACTATAGGGGATATATCTATTATGTGGGGTTGTACCCCGAAACTCTTCGAAAGTTCGATAGCGTCATTTACATCCTCCTTAGGTGTAACTCTCTGGTCCGGCATCACGAGGGTCTTCACATTATCGGAACCTAAAGCTTTCACAGCCAAGGTAAAGGACAGTGCCGAGTCTACCCCACCGCTTAATCCCACGACAACTCCATCGGCCCCAGCCTCGTCTACTTTGGATTTTATGAAACTTGTAATCTTATCTATAGGCTTGCTCCAGTCCCTCTCTACTAGGTATTTTATTACATCGTCTACACTAGCGAACTCAGCCACTGCCACCGCCTCCTATAAGTAGTTCTCTCACCCTGTCAAGTATAAACCTTGATATCTCTTCTTTCCTCATTTTCGGTGAAATTTCATATCTACCATTCTTGTATGCTAGGAGGACCTCGTTATACTCGGAGCCGAAGCCTATGTCGCTTCTCCCCACATTATTGGCGACCGCCATTTCAGCATCGTGTTTCTTCATTTTCATGTACGCCATTTCCCTTAGTTCATCTATGCTTTCAACGACATCTGCAACGAAAGCCACTAGTATGGAGGGACGCTTTACTATCCTTGAAAGAACCTTAGGTGTAGGCTTAAGTGTTATTGTTAGCTCTCTCCCACTGCGGATTTTCTCGTCGAAAAACTTAGCTGGCTTGAAATCGACTGGTGAGGCGGGTGAAATTATAATATCATAGCGCTCTGAGGACGTTAGCCTCTCTACGGCTTCAGCCATTTCCTCTGTGGTCTCTACTCTCACAATGTTCTCTATATAGTCTGGGACACGTACCCTTAGGGATCCAGCTACCAGTGTTACATTCGCGCCTCTGGAATAAGCTTCTACTGCAAGCTCGACGCCCATTCTCCCCGATCCAGGATTTGTTATAAACCTTACTCTGTCCAGGTATTCTCTAGTAGCACCAGCCGTGACTAGAATTTTTAAGCCCTGCAAATCGTGTCCTCTAAGAATCACTGGGATGCTCCAGCGTATTATATCGTCTATTTCATGTATTTTGAGGGCACTATCTACTACGCGTGGTCTTAGGATGTAAACCTCATCCATTCTCTCCAGCATGCCAAGATGTTTTTCCGTGTATATGGTCTCATACATATTCCTGTGCATTGCCGGGATTATGAGAACTCTCTTGTGGTAACCGATAAAGGAAACAGTTGTAAGAGAAACATTTTCATCAGTTATGCCTTGGCTTATTTTGGTTATAATGTTCAAGGTCGCAGGAATGATGACGAGAGCATCGCATTTCCTAGCCATATAAATATGCTCGGTCATACCTGTTAACTCTGTTATTACAGGGTTACCGGTAGCCCATTCAAACAACATGGGAGATACGAGTTTGGATGCTTCTCTCGTCATCATGACATGAACTTCTGCCCCGCGTTTAATCAAGCCTCTCACATAGTCAACAGACTTATAGGCTGCTACACTTCCTGTTACAGCTACTAGAATACATTTACCTTCCAGCTCCCTTGAAACCACAGATTTTATATCGCTAACAGGGTGATAGCCCACTATGTATCCCTCGCCATGAATGGATTCTTTTCTATGCAGGAATCAAAAATCTTGTATCCCTGTATATAGTGAAATAAGGAGAGGAGGGGCATTAGGGTTGGCGGAGAAAGATGTTGATGACTGTATTATTAGGCCGGTTCTACCGTCTGAACTAGTGGTCGTTAAAGGGATAAACGAGGCGGTTCTACCCGAGAATTACCCAACATTCTTCTACTACGATGTTTATAGGAACTGGGGGGACGTTTTCCTAGTAGCCCTCTGTGACGGTAGAATAGTTGGCTATATAATGAATCGTATTGAAACAAAAATCGATAGGAGCAACATTCTATTATGGAAGACGGTCAAAGTGGGTCACGTTATATCGATAGCAGTCCTGCCTGAATACAGGAATAGAGGCCTAGGATCCAGGTTGCTTGAGAAAGCCATCGATCTTATGAAACAAAACTACGGCATCAAAAAGGTATACTTAGAGGTGAGAATCAGTAATGAGGTAGCTATAAACCTCTATAAGAAGTTTGGGTTCACGATAAAGGAGAGGATACCGAGATATTATCGGGATGGAGAAGATGCTTATTTGATGGAGAAAGAGTTGGAGCAGTAAAATCCTACCAGGTAATTCCGAGCTCTTTCTTATATGTAGAGTAGAGAGACTCGACCTCTGCAACCCATTTATCTAGCCCATCAGGGCTCTCCGGGTATTTCTTGTAGAGGCTCTTTGCCTGGCTCATGTATTTACCTACGGTTCTCAGCCTCATTAGAAGGCTTGGCCTCCCGAGGGTCTTTAATACGACGGATAGTTTGTCGAGAATACCGAGGTCTGCTTTCAGGTCCCCTGTAACACTTGTCTCGTACATGTCTTCTTCTCTCATAATCCTGTTCTTCAGGCCGAATTCAATGTCGTCGTTAGACATTATTTGGAGGAACATCCTGAATATGTCCAGGGATGCCTGTTTAGCTCCTAGCGTTCTCATGTATCCTATGTTAGCATACCAGAGTCCCTTGGCGGAGAAGTCTCCCCTCTCGAAAGCTTCCTTGATAGCCTTACTGGCGTTAAATGCTGCATACATTGCGTAACCCATCCCTCCTCCGTGGACAGGGTTTACTGTAAACGCGTTGTCTCCTATTCCAATGAAGTTGTTCCATACCAAGGTGTTTGCAGGCCTTCTCGTAGGGACTATTGAGCCGGAAGCATCATATACCTTCTTATACCTACGTACATCGTCTCTCTTGTCGAGTTTCTCCTTGAATATGATCATCGGGTTAGGGTATCCTCTCCCACCTTGGACTCCCAGGCCTATATTTGCGGAAGTTCTACCTTCGGGGAAGAACCACCAGTATCCCCCTGGGGCTATATCCTGGTTGACGTATATTCTAATGTAGTCGGGCTCCTCTATCTCATACTCCATTTCCCTTATCTCCCTATACGCTATATTGGCATCTACAGGTTTCAGAGGCTCATTGACCGGCCACTCCTTGGGTAACTTAAGCCTTAAGGACATAGTGTTCCCTGTAGCGTCGACTACCACTTTGGCTTTATATACTATTTTGTCACCATTCGGCCCTACTGCTTCAACACCAACGAGTTTCCCGTTTTCTATGATGGGTTTCCTAGCCCTCGTCTTTAGGTGGACTTCGACTCCCTTGTTCATAGCGTCTCTGATTATCCGTTTACCGACTTCATTTCTATTAATAATGTATCCTGGTCCTCTGACCCTATAATAGTACTTTTCGGAGGGACTGTACACTAGTATTCCATTAACCCGCTGCTTGACCTCCTTACCAGTTGGTTTTGGTATACCGGTTTCCTCGAAGTGGTGTTCTCCTATAGCATCACCGCAAGGTTTACCCCATACCTTGTCCCAGTCGACCATATCTATCCCAGCTACATTCAAACCGGTTCCTGATAGTAGGTAAGCAAGACTGGATCCTGCAGGGCCTAAACCTACAATTAAAACATCATATTTCAGCTCCACTTTCATCACCTAAGCGTTGAACCACTAAGGATAGTGGGCTGGAAAAATCCTTTAAATGTTAACGAGCAATACGATGTGAAATCTAATACTATTACCTTATGACAGCCTATAAAGCTTGCATATGCCAATATTGTAGAAACACCTAATAAAGTCTAAAACAGTAATTATACTAAGATATAATCACTTGGAGGTGTAGTGAAATGGACTTCAGGAAAAAGAGAAAGTCAATATTTGATTTAATAGATGAGATGATGAACGAGTTCATGAAAGAGTTTACAAGTGACTTCACTGCCATAGAAAAAGAGCTTGAAGATATGGCCAAAAGAGGCTACCTTAAAGGACCATATGTTTATGGTGTTAGAGTGACAATAGGGCCGGACGGCGTGCCTAGAGTGGAAGAGTTCGGCAATGTAAAGAGGGAAGGAGACAAGCCTGTTATAACAAATGAAATGGAGCCACTCGTAGATGTCTTCGAGGATAACGGTGAAATAATAGTAGTTGCGGAAGTTCCCGGTGTCTCTAAGGATGATATCGAGATCAAAGTTAAACCCAAACAGTTAATTATCAAAGCCAAGGGCAAGGACAGGAAGTACTATAAGACCATCGATCTACCGAAGGAAGTTATTCCGGAGAAAGCCAAGGCTTCATACAAGAATGGAGTACTTGAAGTGAGGCTGAAAGCTAAGGATGTTAGCGAGAAGGATGAAGGCGTTGAAATAAAGGTAGAGTAACACTTAGATCATTTACTGCTACCTAATATACTTTTTACATAGTCTTCAATTTCACTGGAGCATTTTGTTATGTCTCCCACAAGCTTTTCATACATCTTTTCAGGGTCTATAGAGTATACATACCGTGGTCTGCCTGTGCCATTCCGCTTCTTCTTCTTTTTCTCCACAAGCTCCATGTCGGCTAGCTTAGATAAAACCCTGTTGACGGTAGCTCTACTTAGGTTGAACACGTCTTTTATATCATCGACTGAATACTCTTTATTTCTACCTTGTTTCAACATCCATTCCAGGATCATAACGTCTGTTTCAGTGAGATTATAGCAGAACTCCATCAGCATTTTGAAATCGAGTTTTCTACCGGCTGGTGTTCGCAGTCCTTCCCGTGGGCCCAAATGAGGTCACCCAAGGATTTTATTGTTACTCTAACATTTTTAATAATTTTGTTTTTAATGTATTGATCTCTTTTCTCTTACAATTAGCAACACAAACGTCTCTTTCTTTAGACTTAAGGTTGCTGCATTCTCTATATAAACATTCACTTTCAATCCTATGTTCATTGAAGAGAAGAACATGAACACCTTTCCCTAGAGACCTTAATACAAGAACAGTACCGAGACCATTTTTCTTCAAAAAAGAAGTAACAGCTTTAGGATCCACCAGTTCCTCGTGAAACACGAATGCTTCTAGATCACTGGTCAAACTCATAATTATTCTAGCCTCGAGATCACTAACCGCCATAGATACCACCGTATATTAAGGCGGAAAGGGGGTCAGAGACTGGTTCACATCATCCGCTAACGCGTCAACGGTAATACCAGTCATCATTCCAGTAGTCTTCTAGTTATCGTCTTTTCTAATATTACTGGACCATTTAAGGTATAGCCTAATTACTCCATAGTTCCTCCTCGCTGCATCCTTTTCTATGCATGCAGTCTCCATGACGTTCCCTTCGATAGTCTCAACCCTGAGTTTAGCCCTACTATCTCCACAGTCAACAATCTCAACGTTCCTAACAAAACCCGTCATTGCTAATCCTTCTATTTTAATCAAATCCAAGCCTTGTTCCATTATACTAACCCCTAAATTATTCAAATAGGTCTTCTACAGGGTTATAAGCGATATACTGTTTTCTTCCAAGACAATATTAAGGGTATAGTATTAACAAGCTAGTCTAATCTAGCTATAGAATACTATGGTAGAGTTCTTTAATGGTTTGCGATAACATGGCAAAGCGTTGGGTGATTGGGTTGACGGAGAAAGAGAAAAAAGGTAGGAAAAAAAGGATGACACTGCCCAAGAAACAGCAAGATATCGAGAAGGTTGTACAAGAAATAGAGGAGAGAGAGGGAGGAGAGCACCATCACCACCATCACTCGCACGGCGATTTGGATGAGATAATAGCAATCGTCGAGCTTCTAATAGACTCGTTAAATGTTAAAATGAAAGAGTTAGAGGACAGGGTTAGACTCCAGAGTAACGAGATAACGCGCCTGTACCGTGTGTTGGCGCTGATACTAAGGTATCTGGCAACAGATAGTGAATCAGAGAAAAGAGAAATCATAAGGAACGCAGAAAAACTCTTAGAGTCCTAACAATTCTTTATAATAACACGAGGCTTTTCCTTTGTACCAAGTAGAATAACCTCGAAACCATCAACGGTTCTGGCAAGTTGGCCTTTGACGTATATGCACCCCTCCTCACTCAGTATCGGGGACAATACATGGTCAAACGAGAGAACTATATAGTCTTTCGAGTATGCACATGGCGGGTATGTCAAAGAATTCCCATTGGCAGATTCAATATTGATCCTTCCTTCGAAGTCAACTATTTTGCCTAAAATAAAGCGATTATACTCGAAAGATAAAGCCCCGCTCTCGGATAGGCATTTCTTGGGATGCAGGATATCGCCATCGATGAATGTTACACTAACTATTCTACCAGGCTTCCATAGAAAACGGGTTCTCCCTTTTGAAACTACCTTGAGCAGTGGGGGATCAATATAATATCTCGACAAGACATTTTTCCAGTTGACGATTTTTGGGAAGCTCGTACTCTTTAAGTACTCATACACAGTCTCGGAATAATTGCCACCTGCAACTATGAAATCTATATCAGAGTACATGGGATGGTGTATCCCTGCAAGGAGGCTACCGGTTAAACCCCATAAATCAGGCTCTAAACCTATATTTTCACTGATTTCATGCAGGAAAGTGACAACATCGTCCTCTAGAGAGTCTCTGGGGTGCGCTACTACTTCTTTAAGACGATTAAATGGATCATAGATTTTCATTATATCATTGACGGGTAATGCTGGAACATGTGTATTAAACCTGGGGTCTTCAACTAGTTTTTTACCCACTAGAATGGAGTGTTGAGAATATTCCCTGACTAACCTGCAGTAGTGTACGTTTCTCCGTTCCCAAATGATGCTGTCTTCATCTTTTCTCTTGCATATTTCATATTTCTTGAAGGCGATCAGCATCCCTGGAAGAGGGGGGATACCGATAACACTGTGAATATTATAGTCTGTATCGGAGACGAGTGTTCCGTGAACTATTGTTTTACTATAATAACCTGATCCAGCCAGTGTGGTCCGGTGTAATCCATAATCTGCCTTTCGAGTCAATGAAGAGGTCACCTTTTACGGTATAATATCCTTCGGGCAACTCGGAATATCTTATTCTCCAGCTCATTAAGTTGTATAGCCGTCCAGTATACTTATCTGTTAGCTGGTATAGAGAGGGCGTGGTGTATGGTTTGACCCGTTTTAAAGGGCCTAATACAATTTTTTCTCCCGCTGGTAGGAAATTAAGGTTGCAAATCTCCTGTGATAGTTTGTCTTCTATAAATCTAATAGAGTAGAATACACCCTTGAAGCATCCTTCCAAAACTTTTGTCTTGAAGATACGTAGATAATCCCGGAGACTCATGCTTTTATCCCGGCGGATTTTTTCTTTATAATTCCTTATTACTAACTCATCGCTACATTCATTTCTATATTTAAGTATAGATGACAGCCTGTTATAATCGTGCTCCAACAAATAGCCTTTGATAATTAGGTCTACATCACTATCCGGAGAAGGGCAACCCAATAGATATGAACCTGTAAGGCCTACTTCACCATTGCTAATGTTTTGTTCAATATACTCTATGAACTCCTTTACTCTTACCGGTAATCTCTCCTTGGAGTACTCGAAAGGATTATAGACCATGGATACGTCGTCTTTTTCTACTATACATGAGCTCACCCCTATGGTCTCGATATAAGATGAGTTACAATTCACATTTACTTTAACACAGCCCGTTTTGGCATACTTTGGTACGACTGGTAGAAAACGGGGATCATAATCGCATACTCCCTTCACGGAGTATATTATACCATGAGACTCGACGTAAAATCCTTCCATAAACAAGGTTCCCATACTCCAAACACTATTTATTGCTGTAAGGCGGGTATAGTAAATGTGTACCATCACAGGAAGGTGCGTTGAAGTATTCTTTCCCCCTAAATCCCTCTCTGCAGTGAGCGTATTTCAAACCGTATTTCCTAGCATACCTGAAGACGGGTTCTAGAAGTTTTAAACGAATCGAAGGCTTCAGGTATGTGTATCCGTGGAACAAAATTCCTTCCTCTCTGTAAAGCCTTCTATACTTGTTTTCTAGTTCAGGAAAAGCTTGAATGACCCGCTTGAAATTGTCTGGTCTAGCTTTGTACGTTGATGTTACAATGAAATCGACTGTCTCTATGTTTGATAATATGGCCACTAACTCTTCTATCTCGTATGGGTCATCATTGATGTATGGCATTATGGGGTCTATCCGTACGCCTGCTGGTATTCCATTATTAGAGGCTTCTCTCAAAGCTTCTATTCGTTCCTTTGGCGGGGGGGCGTTTGGTTCTATCCTAGAACTTATTGAGTCATCTAGGGTTGTGATAGTGGGTGTTATTGCTACGTTGCCCCTAGTGATTATGTCTATGTCGCGAGTATAGATTACTCCTTTTGTTGTTATAAGAACCCTTATTTTATTGTCTACTAGTAGTTTGAGTGTTCTCCTCGTTATCCCTAGTTTTGCCTCGATTGGAGGATATGGGTCGCTACTTGTCGACATGTTGACCGGGAGATTTTTGTCAATTCTAACTATATCTTTTAGCAACCTATTGAAATATTCTTTCTTGGGCGTACTCGGCTTTCTCCCTATATAAGCCGTAGCATAGCAGTAGATACAGAAGAAGCTGCATCCGGTGTAGGGGTTTAACGTGTATTTCCTGGGACAGGTACAGAGGGGGTTTCCCCAGGGATCGAATAATCTAATGAGTGTTCCTTCTTTATATTTCGATGTTCGCATGCCTCTGCCTCAATTCCTCCTCGTTTTTACCTAGTCTATGCATCAGTTCCACCGCGATTCCATCCAGGAAAACCATTACTGTATCCTCGAATAATGTGCCGAGAGGTGCTAACGGTTCATGTATACCGAGTATTTGCCTCGCAAAGTAGTCATCCATGCGGGCCATCTTGGTTCTACCTGGTATTTTTACTATAATATCGGCTAACTGGCCAAGCCGTGATTCAGGATATGTCGTCAACGCAACAACAGTCGCCCCTACATTCTTAGCTGCTTCTGCTGCAGTTACAATTAGTTTAGTAGAACCTGATCCTGAAATAGCAACAACAACGTCATCCTTGGAAATGCTCGGTACAATAGTGTCTCCCAGCACATAAACGTTTAGCCCTATGTGCATCAATCTCATGGCGAAAGCTTTCCCTACAAGCCCGCTTCTACCTGCACCCATAACCAGTACTTTTCTCCTACCATTCGAGCCGGCCACTTCTACTAGTTTCGAGACAAACTTTTCAACTTGGCCGGGGTCTATAGACTCGGATGCCTGGGATATGAACTCCACTATCTCCTGCATGGTCATAAATACGTATTTCACCAAAACAGTCACACCATCCGCTGTTAAAGTTAAAGCTTCCCTCAGATTATATATTGTTAATTGCCCCGCCGGTCTCACGTCCGCCGAGACCCTGTACAGGGGATGAAGATGGCGGCGGATCGGTAAGGCGGGGTATACTAGTTATTAACTAGAATCTTCCGGGGATGATGTCCCCCTAGCCCCTGAAATGTAAAAGATGAGGATAACCGGGCCGGAACAGACCCGGATTCAAATTCCGGCTACAACGCCCCTATCTTCGATATTATCCTACGTATATCATCTGTGTGCTCTAGAAGCTCTTCAAAGTCGTCTAGACGTTTACCCGTGTTCCCATCAACCAGTTTTACTCTATAGATCCCCTCACTCTTCTCATAGATATTGATATAGACCGGGTAGTAGACCAGTTTTATTCCGTGTACCGTTCCAAATGCCTCTAATAAGTACTCTAGTTTTTCGGGTGACACGTATGGGTGAAGCATCTCTCCCTCGTGAGGAGTGCCCCTTTCTAGGCTATATGCATGAGACACACTCCTGTACTTCTTTGGTACTGATAGCGGTTTAATCGCATAGGTGTCACCATAAACGTCTATTATCATTTTATCCATTAGAACAAGAATTATTCGCTCGAGCTTCCTATCATCGATAGAAACTATCTCGGAGAGCTCTTCTTTGGTTAGGGGGCCGTGTTCAGCGATATACCTAGCAACCTCGACTACTTCAAACGGTATATCTCCAATGTTAACGAGGAGGTTTTCTATTCTTATTGTTCCCTCTTCATCGATTGATACCATGGATCCTCTTATTGACTCGAAATCCAGTTCCGTTTCACGGAACTCGATTTGAGTTTCTCCCTTGTGAGGGGATTCGAGGGATACCTTGTACTCGTAAATAGGCAGGTATCCAAGGATTGTTGCAACATGTTTCCCTTTACATGAGCCGAAAAGTCCTTTATCGCACTTAGCCCTTTTCGCGGCTTCATCTATGCTTATTTTTGGCTTAACATAGTAGTATCTGAGAACCTTCATTTGTGTTATGTTGAAAGCCGCTCCTACATTTGAGAGTTTCTCGACATCAACGAGTCCTATACTATAATATGAGGACAAGCTCTTTACTTGGGGACTAACTGACTTGTCTGTGACAACTACGATTTTATCTAACCCTGTATCCTCATGGATGCCATGTATTTTTATTATATCATCGACAGTCAGCGTTTCACCTGTTTTGACTAGCACACCTATATTTATAGTGAAAATCTTGCAGAAGAACCTGGCAATTAAGTCAAAGTTATAGGTTATTCCAGACTTACCCTCTACAGGAGCATCTCTCTCGACTTCGAAACCTATCCTTTTAAGTAGGTTACAGAGAGTATCCGTTAGCTCCTTCTTAAATGCTACACCATTGCTAGCCATTTTAACCAATCCCGCGACAGCTACTGCATCAATATATCCAGTCAATTAAAGGTTTCCTGTCAAGCTATTTATTGTTTAGAACCAATTACACCATAAGGGTCTGCAACATTGAGCAGTAGAGACCGTTTGCTAAGAGAGGCCAAATGGGAGGAGGTTATCGTAGAATATAAAGGTAGTATCATTAAGACATTCATCAAAGATAACCCCGTAGTATATGCCTGCCCTATTTGTGGAACGGATATCCATAAGCCCAGTTTTACAAGTGAACGAGACTTATTCTTCCATCTTGTAGCGCATGCAAAGGACTTGCTAAATAGGAGGAGGAAACAGCCTAGGAGATTCCACTAGCAGGATTAGAGGGATCCTGTTTCCACCGCTGTTGACAGTATTGTATTGTTTGTTGACCCTATGAGCATTGCGGGAGAATACTCCTTCTTCTTACCAAACAATCTTAAAGCCTCTTCAACCAGATATCCCGCCAGTAAATGTGGGTTCCTGAACCTGTTCTCGTAATCTATTTCATCGCAAATTTCATAACCATTAATCAATATTTTCGCAGAAGTGTCAACTAGTGAACCACCTATATTTGCTTCAATCGAATAGTAAGCCACGATCCCATGCATGTTACGCAATGTTTCAGCGGCCATTTTTGCGGCCGTAATGAATTCTTCTTCATATAGTCCCGTTAACCCTCCTATCGTTGATGGACTATGGATTGTTATTGTCAGTTCACTCAACTACTAGACCCCCCTCACCGAAACTGATCCTATAAAAACTTGAAATAATCTTCAATGTATAAGTTGAAAGCCCCATAGTCTATAACCATTAGGCCCTCAATACCGGGGTTTGATTAAGATTTTTAACCAACTTATTGAATCCACATAATGGAAAAAATCCATGGAAAACACGCGATACAAGTATCAACTAGAAAACAATCCAGCGTTTTATTTAAGGCTTCAACCAGTAAAATCTTATCCTGACAGACAAACACCGGGATGATGGCCATGACTTCATTCAGCCTAGATGAATTGTTCAACCTAATATCGAACCATAACAAGTGGAGGCTTAGATATACTGTAAACTTAATAGCCAGCGAGAACGTTATGAGTAGAACAGCATGGCTGGCCTACATATCAGACTTCGAACACAGATACGCTGAAGGTAAACCTGGAAAGAGATACTATGAAGGCACGAAATACATAGACATACTTGAACCATGGGCCAACGAGTTAATGGCTAAACTAGTACATGCAAAACACGCCGATGTAAGGCCGACAAGCGGCACAATATCGAATGCCGGCATATTCAGAATCCTAGGAGACGTAGGGGATAAGGCTTTGATAGCTCCCGTTCAGGCAGGAGCACATGTAAGCCACACTAAATACGGCACGCTAGGTGCACTAGGGATCGAGCAAGTTGAGATGCCCTATGACAGTGAGTCAATGAACGTTGACGTCGACAAAGCCATTAAGATGATTGAGGAAGTTAAACCAAAGTTCATAGTGATGGGCGGGAGCGTATACCTGTTCCCTCACCCAGTAAGAGAACTTGCAGATGCAGCAAAGAGCGTTGGATCAAGAATAGTCTACGATGCAGCCCATGTTCTTGGACTTATAGTTGGAGGAGCATGGAGGAACCCCCTAGACCACGGGGCTGACATTATCACTGCATCAACACACAAAACATTCCCAGGACCCCAAGGTGGCTTCTATGGAGTAAGAGAAGACGAAGAATTATTCAAGGCCATATACAAAACAATATTCCCGTACTTCCTGAGCAACCATCACCTACACCACATACCAGCTCTATTAGTCACAGCTATGGAAATGGAGTCTTTCGGCGAGGCATACGCCAACCAAGTAGTTAGAAACGCTAGAAGACTAGCTGAAGCATTAGCTGAAGCGGGATTCAAAGTCCTAGGAGAACATCTTGGGTACACCCGCAGCCATCAGGTAGTTATTGACGTTAGAAAGCAGGGGGGAGGCCATAAGGCAGCAAAAATGCTTCAAGATGCAAAT
The DNA here is from genome assembly GCA_027012045.1 of Desulfurococcales archaeon. Lineage (GTDB taxonomy): Archaea > Thermoproteota > Thermoprotei_A > Sulfolobales > Acidilobaceae > Tiamatella. The sequence continues at coordinate 2,086 of JALUZI010000265.1, read as the reverse complement.
ATCATAGTCAACAAGAACCTACTTCCATACGATCCTCCAACAGCGATAAAGGATCCCAGTGGACTGAGAATAGGAGTACAGGAAATGACCAGGTTCGGTATGAAGGAAGACGAAATGGAGGTTATCGCTGGGTTCTTCAAGGAAGTGTTAATTGACAAGAAAGACCCCAAGGAGGTAGCAAGCCGCGTCTCAGAATTCAGGGCAGGCTTCACCAGCATCAAATACTCGTTCGATGACCGTAAAGTCGAGTTCCACGATACAGTACTGGATTTAATTAAATAACCACTAATGAGAAATTAATTAAAACGCGCGCCGACTGGTCTGACTGGGCCTCAAGGCCCGTGGGATGAGGACCGGAACTACCATACCTTGTTTTCAACCAAAATGCCGAGGAATCATGTATTATTTACGTTGTATCCAAACTTTTCCATGGTGACCCTGATTGAGGGCGTGGATTCTGACGATAGGAAACGAGCTTCTTATAGGTAGAATAGTTAATACTAATGCCTCGTGGCTGGCTAAGAAACTGGTTTTCCTGGGGTTCGACGTTAGACGTATCATCGTCGTACCGGACGATAAGAAAGATATTAGTGAAGAACTGAAAAGAGCACTGGAGAAGGCCGACGTGGTCGTTACTACAGGAGGACTGGGACCTACTTATGACGACATGACTAGTGACGCAGTCGCATATACCTTGGACAAAAAGCTTGTACTGGACGAGAAGGCATTAAGTATGGTTGAACAGTTCTATAAGACAAAAAACATGGAACTTACACCTGAAAGGATTAAGATGGCTTATGTACCTGAGGGGGCTCGAGTCATAGAGAATCCCGTCGGTGCAGCTCCTGCATATATGGTCGAGGTCGATGGCAAGACGATAATAGTTCTTCCTGGAGTTCCAGCAGAGATGAAAGCGATTTTTGAGAAACATGTTGAAGAATATCTGAGGAAGAAATATGCTCCACATACATTCATAGTAGAGTACAACGTTATAGTCAAGGGAGTCCCCGAGTCCGGCCTAGCTCCATTCATTAATGAGCTATCGAGAAAGCATAGAGATGTCTACATCAAGTCTCATCCAAAAGGCCATGAAACCAGTAACCCTGTTCTAGATATAAGGGTATTCGTGTCAAGCAATAAATCCGGGGATGAAGCAGAGGAGAAGGCTAAGAAGATCATAGATGAGATAATAGAAGAGGCGAGGAGGCTCGGGGGGATTATAGTCGAAAGCGGAAGAACTCTTTAGAGCGCAATTCCTAACTACGGTCAAAATTGTGGTTATCGGTTTACTTTTTTCATTTCTAGGATACTATCTAGGTGGGGGGACGGTGAACCCCATTGTTATATTAGGCTTAGCGATAGTTACAGCATCTCCTTTAATATCGTTCTACCTGGTTCTCAGGAAGTTTAAGAGAGGTAATATCAAATAATTATAAACTATCCCGAGTTTATTTTTCTGAAGAAGGTGAAGTGGATGGCACTGACGAAAGAACAGAAGGAAGACCTGAAAAGAAGAATCATTGAAGTGCTTAAAGAGGTATACGACCCCGAAATCCCCGTTGACGTATGGAATCTAGGCTTGATATATGATATTGACATAGACGACGAGGGAAACGTGCATATATTAATGACTATGACCGCCATCGGATGCCCTGTATCTGGTTTAATAGTCCACTATGTAGAGGAAGCACTCAAAGACAATATTCCCGAGCTGAGGGATAAGAACGTTGAGATCGAGATAACCTGGGACCCGCCGTGGTCTCCTGATAGAGTCACACCTGAGGGAAGGGAACTCCTGAAAGCCATGTACGGATATGACGTGGTAGAAGAATGGAAGAAACGCATGGAACAACAGTCTGCAACATAAATAAACTGATCTAATATTTATTTCATTACAGAACAACCAAATTATGTTCTAGGAATTGTTAGAGCAATAAAAATAATACTATCGTTAATAGATCCCCCATTATAACGGGCTATGATGAATCCTAGCCAGTCTGACCGTCATATGAGGAACGGACCACGAACTCAGAGCCCTTCTAAGAACATGCAATCTATTATATAGTGCTTTTCCACTCCAAATGAA
>JALUZI010000264.1 GCA_027012045.1 Desulfurococcales archaeon | reverse complement strand
GAACCCTATCTTCCCTTCACTCAATTATTGATCAGCCACGCTTGTGTTGTTTACATGTATATTTGTTCTGTCCCCTTACTCTCGGCCTGCTTCTTCTCCTTGCTCGGGAAGACAGTGTCTAGTAATTGGTCTGCCTCGCTCTTACCCATCCCCACCTTATTCACTAGGAAAGCCTCTAGCTTGTCTCTAGTCCACCCTTTCTCCACTCTTTTCTGAATCAGCCATACCAGGTTCCTCAGCATCTCCAGCTGAATATCTTTTGGTACTCCGTACTTGTTGTAGAGTGAGACTACTAGTGTTATCGTGAAGCTTACCGTGTCGTGGAACTCTTCCTCTCCAAGGGTTTTAGTGCTTAGGTCGGCTGCTACGACTATCTCCCCGTCCATTCCGTCGATGAATATTTTGGCTAGAGGGTTCTTGTTCAGGGATAGGAGGTTCCGGTATACTCGTAGCTTCTCACCTGGCTCTAAGTCCGCGGTGTATATTCCTGTTTGAACTAGTATTCTGAGTATGTTCACCTCTTCGTGTTCGACTACGAATAGTTTAACGGGTAGTTTGGGATTGACTGCTATAAGCCCCCGGGTACCGTTTTCCTTTACTTCCTCTATGTCCCATGGAAGCTCGGCTATCTCCTTGGGTTCCTCTACGCCTTTCTCTAGCCAGGATTTAACTTGGTCTAGTACGGTCAAGACTAACACCTGCCGTGTAAACTAGTAGAATAGGTTTATGGAGTAAAAATGTTAGTGTGTCCGAATGGGGTCTTACATGTATTCCCAGATACCGTATCCTTTGTAGTTGTATACCACTGTCTTGAGGGCTGTAACCTGCTCTATGCTGTAGCCTATGCCTTCTCTCCCGATTCCCGAGTCCTTCCTGCCGCCGAACGGGTAGTAGCCTACTCCATGCCTGGGGTATTCGTTGATGTATATGGCTCCTACTTCCAGGTGTCTTATGAGTTTTCTGATTTTATTGATGTCTTTGCCGAATATGGCAGCGTCTAGCCCGTATCTCCTTGCATTGGCTATTTCTATTGCCTCGTCCACGTTCCTTACCGGGGTTATTAGTGCGACACTGGCGAAAACCTCGTCCTTAAACAATTTCATTTCCATGAGTTTATCATGATCCCTGACCTCGATAAGCGCAGGCTCTATATACCTATCCCCCAGCCTCCTACCACCCCAGACAATCCGGCCTCCCTTATCC
>JALUZI010000263.1 GCA_027012045.1 Desulfurococcales archaeon | reverse complement strand
CATCACTGCTCCTTTTATATCAATGTCTGAACAATTATAGCATAATTATGAAATAATGTTTCAGTAACACAGAAATATTTTTCAGTGGTGGTGTAATATATTTCAGTAACACCCCTCATAAAATCGGACTTACTGATACTTCCTTCTATATCTTACTACTACCCCCCGATTTGAATGGCTTTACAGCCTTTCATTTTTCGATCAACTTTGGCCAAAATCTCCCCCGCCTGTATTGGTCTTGTATGTATTTCCTGCCTACGATGTATTGCCCACAATACCCAAGAGCGGAGCTCTTGGTTGTGGGCGGGGGGCTCCGCCCCCTCGTCCTCCGCATTCCCCTCCACATTGCCCTCACACTTTGGATAGGGGAAGAGATAGGGCGGGGCAAGCCCCGCACCCCGATTAAGAGATTAGAGGATCGGAAGGGCTCCGCCCTTACCCGATTTTTGATTGTATGCCCTCAAACCTCCTCACCTAATATCTTACCCTTGGCGCATCGCTTTTTGTCAATAGCAAGCCCCTGAGGGGTGCTTACGCACTATTGACAAACGCTTGCGCAAGGGTTCGCTATCGGTGTCGGAGGATTTGAGGGAAAAATGTTTGTAGGGGGACGCTACCGCTTGCCTGTAATCGTGTAGGGAGATTGAGCGGCCACTAACTTCCCTTTTGGATTACCTCTTGTGCGGTAGCACACTACATCGATTATCATACCGATTAGCGTAGCGTGAGGATTGTTAAGGGCGTAGCCCTTGACGCACCCTGCCAATGTTGCAATGGAGCGTAGCGTAATTGCATAACATTGGCTGGCGTGCCTGATACTCCCCCAAAAGTGATAATCGATGAGATATTAGGGGCGATGTGGAGGGAAGCAACTTGATGTAAGTTCGCCCGCACTCGGAGTGAGTAACCCACCGCTTGAGAGGTTGCAACATTGCGGGCGAACCCACAACCGATAGGGCGTGAGGCTACTCGTTGGTCATTTTCTCCGCTTTTTTGTGTTTACTCCTCTTTTTGGTATCATTAGCAACGGCTTTATGCGTATGACCATTAACAGCGGTATACGGCACCAGCCTGTAAAGGTTGGTGTCCACCTTCTCGATTAATCCCTCCTCGATGAGTGCCTTTACCCAGTTGTAGTAAGTTCTCGGTGTTATACCAAGCTCCTCCGATACAATTCGTTCGCTCATATACACCTCAAGGCTAT
>JALUZI010000262.1 GCA_027012045.1 Desulfurococcales archaeon | reverse complement strand
GAGATATTCGTTTCAACCTCCTCCCACGCGAGCCTGTCGTGGAGGATCATGAGCTTCACATCCACGTAGTCCACTGGGAGACTCCGATTAAACTCGAGGACACCGTAGTAGCTGCAGGAACTGTTCGAGAGGAACTTATAGTCGTTCAGCTCTATAGGTATGAGCCCGCTACTCCTCGACGAGCCGTGGGACTCCCAGAAAACCCTCACCGGGTTAAACCTAGATGTCCTGAACGGGGCTGTACGCCCCCTCCACGTCATACTGGTTACACCGTCACTAGAGTAGAAAATGTAGGAACCGTTGCCGTGCAAGTAGAACATGAACCACACACTGGAATCCTCCTTAATAACCATGTAAGGGTAAAGCCTTACCAGTCCACTGTACCCTGAAGTGGACACGCTAATGTTCTCCACGGGAATGATGGAGGATCCACCGTTCACCATGGACCCCGTGCATACCAGGGAACCATTAGCCACGCTGCAATACCCGTATACCTCTAACTCACCCATATCACCGTGCCTTCCCGATGGTGTCGAGACCCAGTATACAGTCGCTATGGTCGCCAATAACACTGCCACAGCCAAGCTGGCCAAGTATAACGCTCTACCAGTAACCCGCAAACCCTGTCAGCTCCACCCATAATAATCCTACTTTTCCATAGCCATAGAACCCAGGGGTCCAGGGTTCAACTATTACATGGTCTAGGTTAAGATAGATAACTTTTATTATATCCCACACGGGACAAGTGAACTACTCCCGGGTAAAGCTTTGGCGGATCAGAGGATCAGAATCCTGAACGACGTCTACCCAAACTACCTTCTCTCAATCCTCAGGAACAAGAACACAGGCATAGACGTCTTCAGGGAAACAATGGCTGAGCTAGGACGGGTATTGGCCGTTGAGATAATGAACGAGGACGACTACGTGATAGGAGAAGTCGAGACGCCCTTGGGCAGGGCAAGGTATAAGCACCCTATACACTACGAGAACACTGTGATAATCGGAATCCTACGGGCAGCCCTACCACTAGTAGAGGGAATGCTCAAAGTATACAGGAAGGCAAGAGTAGGCTTCGTAGGAGCTAAAAGAGTAGAAGACTCCACATCCAACGGACGCGAGTTCGATGTTGTTATGAACTACTACAACATACCCGAGATAACCGGAGACTCACTCCTCATAATAGCTGACCCTATGCTGGCAACAGC
>JALUZI010000261.1 GCA_027012045.1 Desulfurococcales archaeon | reverse complement strand
TATATAATCAGACCTGCGGCGCAGACTGAATTTCACAAGGTCGAACAGTGTTATTTCAGCGTACTCGGAGCCGGGGTATACAGGTCTCGTTATCAGTGAATCCCAGTTATCGTTCAATACTTTAATCTCGGGCGTGTCTTCTATAGTTAGAACCTTACTATAAGGCGGGATCAGCTCTATAAGAGCGTTGAGAAATGTTGTTTTCCCAGCACCCATTCCTCCAGTAATAAGTATAAACTTCTTATGGTCTATGAGGAACCATAGGTATGCTGCGATTAGGCTGGTTAGCACGTTTTGCTCTACTAGTTGAGCCATGCTAGGAGGATTGCTAGGGTATTTCCTTATTACAAACGAGCTTCCCCACCGCGAGACTTCTTTGGAGAAAGCCACGGATACACGGTATCCCTCGTTTGTTAACCCTTCTGCCATGGGGGTTAAAAGGCTGACAGACCGCCTGGCTTTAACTGCTAAATTGTATGCCGTGGAATCCGCCTCGTCCTCATTTAAGGTTATGTTCGTCTTCAGCCATATTCCTGGAATGAGTCGGTTCAGGATGTAAACTGGTCGCTCTGGCCCGTTTACGGATATCTCCTCAACGTTTTCATCCTTAATGAGCGGGTACAGCTTGCCGTAGCCGCTTCTTCGTTTTTCTGCTAGATAACCTTCACCAGTGTTTTCCTCTTGTATACAGTAAATTAGCTCCCTATTGGTTCTGAGTATCCTGTAGGTAACACCGTCAGCCTCATATTTATAGACTGGGATAGCGTTGGCGCATGCTTCCTCTAGAGGATTGTGGAGTGGTTCATTTCTTCCCCTGTACCCGGGTTCTTCTTTGTTCGTCGTGGTTTGTGAAAAAAGACGTGTGGTTAGTTTCACATTGTTTCACCGGTCTAGTTTTAGGGGGTCTTTATGATAGTTGAATGGGATCCGTCTGCAGTGTCTCTTGGCCTATGGTGTATTCTATGTAGATGAATGATGCGTTGCTCGGCGCGTTCACGATGAATGTATCTTTGCCTCCGGGCCTTAGATCCGCGTTAAGCGTTTTATCACTATTCTGTATCGCTGTCCCGTTGGCGTCTAGGAACACTGCTTTGTCGAGGTGGACAGGGTCTCTACCCACGTTCGTTATGGATAGATATACGAGGTTGCCGTTCTGTGTCGGTATTGTTTTTACGTTCACACTCAGCGATTGGGATGTGGCTGTTATTTTGTTTACTGATGTTTGGAAGTAGTTGTATACGAACATTCCGCCGATTATTGCTGCGGATATCAGTATTATGGTTGAGACTAGCGGTGATAATCCTCTTCTGGTCCTCCTGTTCATTATGTTCCACCTTTATTTTTGTCCGTTTAGATTTCTATAATGCCGGTTTGTGGTTAGAGGTGTTTAACGTTGGAAAAGGATATAAGTGGACAGGATTTCCAGGAGGTGGGTAACCCGAGGCTTAGAAGGAACATGGGCTTTAAGGATCTAATAGAAATGTACGGTGAAATATATGGGTTCATGAGCGGCCATCTATACGACTCAATAAGCCTCATAAGGAGCATTGACCCCCCTCAGCTCAGGGTAATCTCATTTACAGCCAACCTGGTCTCCACGGGGTTGCGGAGTATATTCGCCCAGCTCATACGCGAAGGAGTGTTCAACGTCGTATTCACTACGTGCGGCACACTTGACCACGACATAGCCAGGAGCAGCGGGGGCAAGTATCTCAAGGGTTCATTCATGGCCGACGACGCCGAGCTGTACGAGAAGGGCTATCATAGGCTTGGAAACATATTCATCCCCCTAACAGATTATGGGCCTAAGGTAGAAGAATTCGTCATGAAGCTAGCTGAGGAAGCATCCAGGGATAAGCAGGACTGGCCGCTCTACGAGCTCCTGTGGAAAGCCGGCTCAATGATCAGTGACGAGGATTCTATATTGAGGGCTGCATGGGAGAAGCGTGTGCCCATATTCGTGCCGGGATGGCCTGACGGTGCATTCGGGACGAGCATCTTCATGGCTAGGCAGAAGGGACTCAAGGTTAACGTGAACTATTTCCTTGACATGCAGGAGCTTGCATCTATATTCTTCAGAGAGCAATCAAGCTTCGCCCTCATAATAGGCGGCGGCATAAGCAAACACCACACCATCTGGTGGAGCCAGTTCATGGACGGCCTCGACAATGTCATATATATAACCACCGCGGTTGAGTACGATGGGAGCCTCAGCGGCGCCCATCCGCGAGAGGCTATTACGTGGGGGAAAGTCAAAGCGAGGGCAAACAAGATCGTGGTCTACGGTGATGCTACGGTAATACTGCCGTTAATAGCTTATGAGTTACTGGATAACTGGTCGTGGAACCGGTGAATCATTGTCAAATATAAAAACAGTGATAATCAGAATCATAGCTAGGGATTGGTATTGAGTTCAGCGCAGCCAATGACGCCAGAGAAGTACGCTAGTATAAGCCCCTCAGAGTTCTTCTTCAAAAACAGGGAGATAGCCGGATTCCAAAACCCAACCAGGGCACTGTACCAAACAGTCAGGGAGTTCGTCGAGAATGCTTTCGACGCTACCGACACCCACCTCATACTGCCCACCATCAGGATATCCATCCAGGAACTGAGGGATCCTATGATAGAGGCTGAAGGAGGCAGGGAGGAAACCGGTAAGTACATGGTAACAGTCGAGGATAACGGTATAGGAATACCACCCCACGTTATCCCAGAAGCCTTCGGCCGGGTATTCTTCAGCTCTAAATACGTTATCAGGCAAACCAGGGGAATGTACGGTCTGGGAGCCAAAATGGCCATACTCTACGGCCAGACAACTGTCGGCCAGCCGGTAGTGGTGTACAGCTCGACCAAGAACTCGAAGTATGTTTACATGAGGAAGATCCTCATTGACATCAAGAAAAACCAGCCCCAGATACTGGAGGCTGCGCAGTGGAAGAAGAAGGGCAAATGGCATGGTACGAGGGTTTCAATAAGCCTCGAGGGAGACTGGAGGAGGGCCAAGTCCAGGATACTAGAGTATATTTTCAGGACTGCAGTTATATCCCCGTATGCAGAAATAATCTTCGAGGACCCCGAGGGCAATATTCACTACATCCCCAGGAAGACCAAGAAGATGCCTAAGCCGCCGACTGAGACGAAGCCCCACCCGCAGGGGGTTGATATTGAGCAGTTGAAAATGCTTGCCAAGGCGACTAAGGCGGATACTCTGAGGACTTTCCTTATGAGGGAATTCCAGGTAATCGGAGGCAAGACTGCGGACGAGTTCCTCAGCAGGCTGGAGAAGAGGGGTATAGATCCTAGGAAGAACCCTAAGAAGCTTACAACTGAGGAGTTCGAGGTAATTTACAGGGAGATGAAAAGGTTTAAGTTCAGGGCACCTAGTGCCGCCCACCTCTCACCTATAGGTGAGGAGCTCATAAAGATAGGATTGAAATCAATGTATGAGCCCGAGTTCGTCTCGGCCATAACCCGGAAACCCTCCGCGTACGCGGGACATGCTTTCATAGTGGAGGCGGGGATAGCCTATGGGGGGAAGATACCCTCCTCGCCCCAGCCCATACTCTTGAGGTATGCGAATAAGATACCCCTCCTATACGATGAGGGAGCGGATGTCTCCCGGAAAGTGGTTGACAGCATAAACTGGAAGCTCTACAAGATAGAATTCCCCGCCCCCCTGGTTGTCCTGGTCCACATAGCGAGCACCAAGATACCCTATAAGGGGGTTGGAAAGGAGAGCATAAGCGATGTCCCGGAGATAGAGAGTGAGATAAGGAACGCCGTGCAGGACCTCGCCCGGAGGCTGAGGGTTTATCTGGGGAGGAAGCACCGGGAGTACGAGGTCAGGAGGAGGATAACGAGCATAGCGAAGTACCTGCCGGAGATAGCTATGAGCCTGGCTATACTCGCTAAGCCCCCCACGAAGTGGAGCCCCCCGAGCGATGGGGAGGAGATGGTTTTCCTAGAGAAGCTCGTTAACTCGATCAGTAAGCACCTCGGAGTGGACAAGGAGGAGCTCATGGAAATGATAAGGAAGGTTAAAATGGAGTAGCCCCCGGAGGTGAAACACTATGTCATTCGAAATAAGCAAAGTAGACGTCGCAGCGCGGAAAAAGGCCGCCAAGCAGATACGCGAGGTATTCCTCAAGATAATCAAAGACGTCGAGAAAGGCAAGCCACCCACAATGGTCATACCCAAGAGGACCCTGTCAAACACAGTGTACGACAACGTCAGAAAGCTCCTCCTACTCGGGGAAGAGAAGCTGAGGCGTGAACTCACGAACATGGGAGAAGCAAAGAAGTTCATGCAAACAATGCTAATGGCATCAATAATATACAGGGCACTCGTAGAAAACGAGTACCCCACAATAAGAGACCTCTACTACCGGGGCAAACACACAATCAAATACATCGACTACAAGGGACGGCTACGCGAAGAAGAAACCTGGAGCGAGCAAAAAGAAAGCGACAGCGTAATACGGGACATAGAAGTAATAACAGGCCTACTAAGAGAAAACATGCTCATACTATCCAAGGAGAAAGGCAAAGTAGTAGGAAACATGAGGATCAAAAGCGGAGACGACATAATAGACCTATCAAAAATGGGGCACGGAGCATACGCCATAGAATCCACACCAGACCTCATAGAATTCAAAGACGTAGACGCAGAATACGTCCTAGTAGTAGAGAAAGACGCCGTCTTCCAACAACTACACAGAATAGGATACTGGAAAAAACACAAAGCCCTCCTAGTAACAAGCGCCGGCCAACCAGACAGAGCAACAAGACGCTTCGTCAGAAGACTCCACGAAGAACTAAAACTACCAGTCTACATACT
>JALUZI010000260.1 GCA_027012045.1 Desulfurococcales archaeon | reverse complement strand
CCTAGGCCAGATAGGCCTCGAGCCTCCAAAGGCCGCCCTCATAACTAACAGGGGCTTCGAAGACGTAGTAGAGATCGGGAGGCAGAACAGGCCCAGCCTCTACAACCTCTACCGTGACAAGCCGCGTCCCTTGATACCGAGGAAGAGGAGGCTAGGGATACCCGGCAGGATAGGCCCCGGCGGGGAAGAACTAGAGCCCCTCGACAAAGACTACGTGGCGAGGCTCGCCGGGGACCTGTGCAGGGAGGGCGTAAGGGTCTACGCAGTCTCCCTCCTCCACAGCTACGCCAACCCCTCCCACGAGGAGGAAGCCGAGAAGGTAATCCTCGAGGAGTGCCCGGGCTCCATAGTAGTCCTCAGCAGCCGGGTAGACCCGCAACCCCTAGAGTACGAGAGGACTAGTACCACGATAGTAAACGCCGTGCTTAAGCCAGTGCTCTCAAGGTACCTGGAAAGGCTCCAGGCGAGCCTCGCCGAAAAAGGCTTCAGGGGAGGGGTCCTCGTAATGCAGAGCAACGGGGGCGTGGCTAGTATAGGCGAGGCCGCTAGGAGGCCGGCGGCCTTCATAGAGAGTGGGCCGAGCGCTGGGGCGATAGCCACCGCCTACATGGCGAGGCTCCTGGGCGTTGAGAAGGCCCTCGGATTCGACATGGGAGGGACGACTGCTAAGGCCTCCTCGATAATCGGGGGAGAACCCTCAGTCGTGGACATGTACGAGGTAGGCGGGGAGACCCACATGGGCCGGCCGGTGCCTGGCACCGGGTACCCGGTCAGGTACCCCCACATAGACCTGGCAGAGGTCAGCGCGGGCGGGGGCACGATCGCCTGGATAGACCCTGGAGGAGCCCTCCGAGTAGGCCCCGTGAGCGCCGGCGCCGACCCAGGCCCCGCCTGCTATGGCAGGGGAGGCAGGGACCCCACGGTGACCGACGCCAACCTGGTACTAGGGAGGCTGCCCCGAGTGATAGGCGGGAGCCTCCGCCTAGACGAGAACCTCGCAAGACAAGCCGTTGCGAGGCTAGCCGGGAGGCTTGGAGTAGGCGTAGTCGACACGGCCTGGATGATAATATCACTGGCCAACGATGAGATGGCTAGAGCCCTCAGGATAGTAACCGTTGAGAGGGGCCAAGACCCCCGAGAGTTCACACTCTTCGCCTTCGGAGGCGCAGGCCCCCTACACGCGGCCGAGCTAGCCGAGGCCCTAGGAGTGCAGAGGATCATTGTA
>JALUZI010000259.1 GCA_027012045.1 Desulfurococcales archaeon | reverse complement strand
CTCGTAGTACTCCTCCTTTGCTGTTTCCAGGTCTTCGGGGCTTGCTCCCTCCTTTTTCACCTGGCTTATTACTTTGGTTGTTACTACTTTCTCGCTTTTACTGGTCTTGTGGACGATCCTGTACTCTCTTAGGTCTTCCTCTGTCGCCTCTACCTCGTAGCCGCACCGCCTGCACTTGAGGTAGTACTTGTCCCCCTTCTTCACGGGGACCATTACGCCGCCGCACTTGGGACAGTACTTCAAGGTCCTATCACACCTCCATTATTTCCATATTCACGACCGTTGGAGACGGCTATCTGCCACCGGGGCTTTGGTCGGGGAGGGGTAATATTCCTTATGTATTCTAGAGGAGGCTGTAGGGAGTTGTAGGCCTCCCCCGGTACTCTCCGCGTATGTTGAGCTTGTAGCCGCACTTGGGACACCTGTTGTCCTTTGTGAGGCGCCATGATACTATGGTGAAGCCGAACCTCTCTATCACCCTGTAGCCGCACTTGGGACAGTAGGTGTGTTCTAGGGGGTGGCCTAGCACATTACCAATGTATACGTGTTTCAGCCCCTCCTCCATGGCTATCCTGGCCAGCTTCTCGAGGGTCTCCAGGGGCGTGGGCGGGTAGTCCATCATCTTGTAGTCGGGGTGGAAGCGGAGTAGGTGGAAGGGTGTCTCGGGGCCGAGGTTCTCGACTATCCACCTCGAGAGCTTCCTCACGTCTTCCTCTTTATCGCCCACCTTGGGGACTACTAGGTTTGTTATCTCGAGGAACCATCCCTTATCCCTCATTGCGAGTATCGTGTTGTAGATCTTCTCCGGGTCGTAGACGCCGACGTACTTCCTGTAGAACTCCTTGTTCCCGCCTCCCTTGAAGTCTACTGTGGCTGCGTCCATTAGGTTTCCGAGAGTGTCTACTGCTTCCGGCGTCGCGTAGCCGTTGGTCACCATCGTGTTGAATAGGCCGTGCTTCTTCGCGAGCTTAGCTGTGTCGTACATGAACTCGAAGAATATCGTCGGCTCGTTGTACGTGTAGGAGATGCCGTCTGCCCTGTACCTCAGGGCGGCCTCAACCACTTCCTCCGGCGTCTTGTAGACCCCGTAGAGCCCCTTCTCGAGCCTGCTCTGGCTTATCACCCAGTTCTGGCAGAACTTGCAGTAGAAGTTACAGCCCACCGTTGATATGCTCAGTACCCTGCTTCCGGGGTAGAAGTGGTACAGTGGCTTCTTCTCTATGGGGTCTATGTTCATTGCTGTTAGGAGGCCGTATACGAGGGTGTAGAGCTTGCCGTTGATGTTCTTCCTGACGCCGCAGGCCCCGTAGCGGCCTGGGGCTATTATGCACCGCTTCTCGCAGAGGTTGCACTTGACCCAGCCGGGCTTCCCTGGCACCGGCTCCCAGAGCATCGCGGGCCTGACGTGGGGCCGTGCTAGTAGGGCTTCCTCGCTAGACTGCTTGGATGATACCATACTACTCCTCCCTCCCTTGCTGTTACTTGTACCTGGACGGGGGTCTTCTTCCTTACCGGCCCCCTGAAGTCTAGTGGCGCGCCGCACTTCCAGCATTTCCCATCCCGTAGTTCTAGGACTCTTAGCAGGCCCTCTTGCCTCGATGCTATGGGGGACCCGCAGTTAGGGCAGTTTGTGTCTAGGTATGGGTAGAGGTCGTTGTGGATGTAGACGTATGGTAGCCTCCCGGCGAGCTCCTGGTAGAGGTCCCTCACCGGGCCACCGCCCATGTGTTTCCTAATGTAGACGTGTAGGGGGACCCTCGAGCCCTCTAGTGCTAGTAGGAGGGGGTGAAGGGGCTCGAGCCTTGGCTCCTCGAGGTATGCGGCCACCTCGACCCACACCTTGCCCCTAACCTGTTTCAGCGCTAGTAGGGCTTCGCCGTGGAGCGAGGGATCTAGGGCGTACTCCCTAACATAGTCTATGACTAGGAAGTCTACCTGTTCCAGGAGGCTAGCGGGGGCGAGGCCTAGGCTCCTGGCCCCGACTCGGAGACCGGCCTGCCTAGCCGTCTTCAATAGCTCCCCTAGGCCTTCCTCGCCAAGCTGTGCTAGAGGCTCGGGGCCGTCTAGGAAGAGTATGGGGGTCCCCCAGATCCTCGCCCGAGCTATAAGAGTCTTTAAGGGTACAGGGATGGTTTCGAACGCCTTGGCTCCATGACCATACTGGCATGTAGGGTGTCCTTCGCAGTGGTAGAGGGCCTCCTCCACGCCTGGGGCCACGAGCCTGGTAGCGGTGTGGCCCGGCATGTAGTGGTATACAGGTATGGACTCGACGGATCCATAGCCTATGCTTGCAATCCCGAGCTCGAGCATCCCTAGTAGTCCTCCAGCCAGCGTGGTGCCAACTATTTTTCCCGGGTAGCCGGGCCTATTCAATGGTGCCTAGGAGTTGGTAGTGGTTATCGCCGGCCCCAGCCCTGGTAGCGGGGAGATAGCTGGGAGCATCGCCAGGGGACTGGGAGCCGATCTCATCATTGCAGATAGTAAAACCTTCCCCGACGGCGAGTCCTACGTGAGGGTCCCTCAGAGCCTGGAAGGCGAGGAGGCCGTGGTTGTCCAGACCCTCAGCCCCCCACAGGACACTAGCATTATCCAGGCCATGCTTCTAGCCGACGCCGTCCTGGGGGCTGGGGCTAGGAAAGCGGTGCTAGTGGCCCCCTACCTCGCCTACTCGAGGCAGGACAGGAGGTTCCTCGACGGCGAGCCCGTTAGCGTGGCAGTGGTGCTACGGGCCCTGCACTCCGCCGGGTACTCCGCACTCTACACCGTGGAGGTCCACAAGGAGGCGAGCCTAGCCCACTTCCCAGGGCAGGCTAGGAGCATATCCCCCTACGAGTACATGGCCCGTAAGGTAAAGGTTGAAGGAGACATTCTAGTCCTCGCCCCAGACCTAGGCGCGGTGCGGAGGGCTGAGAGGCTCGCCAAGGCCCTGGGCGCCAGCTACGACTACCTTGTCAAGCACCGGGACAGGATTACGGGGGAGATCGTGATAGAGCCCAAGACAATACCCGCAGAGGGGAAGACTGTGATACTCGTAGACGATATAATAAGCACTGGGGGGACCCTCGCTAAGGCCACCAAGCTCCTATACCAGCAGGGTGCCCGAGAAGTCTACGCCCTCGTAGCCCACGCCCTACTAGCCGGGAACGCTCTCGAAAGGCTGGAGGAGGCGGGGCTCCGCAGGCTCTACGCGGGCAACACCCTGCCCAGGCGGGAGCACCCCCTAGTCGAGTACATAGACCTAGGCCCCCTCATCGCGGAGGTACTGGGTAGCGGTTGAAGGCCGGTGAATCCCCTGGGGGTCGGGGGGCCCTCTACTATGTGCTATTGAGCGGGGAGCACCCTACGCTCCCCCGGGGGGAGTTGAGTGCTCTCCTCGAGTCCAGGCATGGGGGAGAGGTAGTCTACTTCTTCGACGGCCTAGCCCTTGTCCGGGGCCTGAGGGACCCCCAGGGCATCCCCTTAGAGGCGGGTATGGCGAAGGAGATAGGCCTAGTCCACAGTATCGTGGAGGCTGAGCCCGAAGAGGTTAGGAGGGCTGTGGAGGAGGCTGTAAGGGCCCGGGGGTACTCGAGGATCTCGCTCAGGAAGTTCAAGGGCTACTCCTGCCACATCACCGGGGAAACCCTCCAGGGTATTGCCAGGGGGAAGGGTGGGGGGACCCTCAGGGTGATAGTTACCGAGGGAGTCGCAGTCATAGGGGAGCCCCTAGCAGTCCAAGACACCAAGGCCCTAAACGCTAGGAGGCCGGGTAAGAGGCCATTCTTCAAGCCTGGCCCATTAAGCCCAAGCCTCTCCCGGGTATTCGTAAACCTGTCGAGGCTGAGGCCCGGCCAGGTATTCCTAGACCCCTTCTGTGGAACCGGGGGCTTCGCCCTCGAAGCCTGCGATCTAGGAGCCCTCCACTGCCTATGCGGGGACCTCTCAAGCGACATGGTTAGAGGGTCCCTCGTAAACCTCCGCTACTATGGCTACGGGGATAGGGTCACGGTATTCTGGCAGGACTCGGCCCGCCTCCCCCTAGCAGATGAGAGCGTTGACGCCATAGCCACTGACCCTCCCTACGGCAGGTCTACTACAACGGGTAGGAGGGGGTACTCGGGGGTTGTTGAGGCTTTCATCGGGGAGGCCTATAGGGTTCTACGTAGGGGCGGATACCTCGTCTACGCTGGCCCCGCCCGCTATGAGCCTTGGCGTTACGCGTTGGAGGCGGGCTTCACAGTTGCAGAGAGGTATCAGATGTACGTGCACTCCACCCTGACAAGGGAGGTAGTCGTGGCGTATAAGGGGGAGTGACCCCGGGTTGCCCGCTGTCGAGCTCGTGGTCCTGGGTAGCGGGGGCGTCATGCCTACCAGGGAGAGGCTGACCTCCTCCTTCCTCCTGGCCGACTGGAACGGCTATACGATAATACTTGACGCTGGCGAGGGGGCGCAGTTGAACTTGGCCCGGTCGGGGAAGTCGGTACACGATATTGACGCGATAGCCCTAACCCACGACCACGGGGACCATGTTAACGGTGTAGCCGGCCTCCTCCAGTCGATGGCGGTCTCGAAGAGGACCACGCCGCTACTAATCCTGGGGCCCCCGAGCGCGGTTGACTTCGTGAGCGACGTGTTAGAGGCCTACGAGGCCAGGCTAGGGTTCCCCGTCGAGTATGCTAGGCTCGAGGGCCGGGGGACCCTCACACTCTACGAGAGAGGCGGGGACTCCCTAGTGCTGTCGTGGGATAGGACTTGTCACACGAGGGATAGCGTGGGCTTCCGCCTCGAGTGGAGGCTGAGGCCCCGCATAGACAGGGGGAGGCTGAGGGAGCTGGGGGTCCCTCCAGGCCCCTGGATTAGGAGGCTACTCGAGGAGGGG
>JALUZI010000258.1 GCA_027012045.1 Desulfurococcales archaeon | reverse complement strand
CTACTAGCCATACTGCACCCCGAGACAGGTGGCAACGTGCCTCATGACGTGTCCCCTGCAACGTGGAACTTGTTAAA
The DNA here is from genome assembly GCA_027012045.1 of Desulfurococcales archaeon. Taxonomy (GTDB): domain Archaea; phylum Thermoproteota; class Thermoprotei_A; order Sulfolobales; family Acidilobaceae; genus Tiamatella. Next base: position 4,797 of record JALUZI010000258.1, on the reverse strand, counting down.
CTACGTCAGCCACCTGGAGAGCATCTATAATGTAGTGTTCACACTACCACTCATACAGGGATAAACAGGTTTGTCGGCCGGGGAAATATCTAAACCTATTTTTCTATACAAGAGAAACCTACTACTCACAATTCTAGCGGCAACCGCACTCTTCATCCTCGAGATATACATAGGCCCCGGCCGCTACCCGGCCCGGCAAGTAACGGAAGCCCTCATCCACGGCCGAGGCCCGGCGGCGACAGTTATCCTAGATATAAGGCTCCCCAGGGCGATCGGAGCAGTACTAACAGGGGTAATACTAGGTATAAGCGGCCTCCTACTACAAGTCTCCCTGAGGAACCCGCTGGCCGAGCCCTACCTGCTAGGAGTCTCCGGAGGGGCTAGTCTCGGAGTCATGGCTGCCCTGGCATTAGCGCCCTCCCTCGGGTATATGGCTATGGACATAGCGGGGTTCATCGGAGCACTCCTAGCAATACTCCTGGTCATCCTAGTCGGGGAGCTCACAGGGTACAATGTGTACTCAGTTATACTTGCCGGTGTGGCTGTTGGAGGAATGTCCGCCAGCCTTGCAATCATTATATACCTGGCTAAACTCGAGACCCACCAGCTGGGCATACTATGGATATACGGCACACTGAGCCTAGTAGGGTGGAGTGAAGCCCTGCAACTACTCGTCCCAGCGCTCCTAGCACTCGTATACCTAGCCATCTACTACAGCAAGTTCAACCTGCTCCTCCTCGGGGACGAACAGGCGGCTAGTATGGGAGTAAGCCCCAAGGCTCTGAGGAGGGGTATGATACTGGTATCCACTATAACAGTAGGAATGCTAACAAGCTACACTGGGCCGATAGGCTTCATAGGCCTAATGAGCCCTCACATAGCCAGAATGCTAGTCGGCAGTGAGGTGAGGAGGCTCTCAATACTCACCATACCAGTAGCCGCGGACCTAACACTGATCTCGGACCTCCTAGCAAGGAACATCCTGCCGGGAGAAATACCATTAGGGTCCATGACGGCGCTCCTAGGAGTACCCTTCTTCCTATACCTACTCTCAAGGAGGCCTGCAGAGACATGAAGCTCATAGTCGACAATGTAACACTAAAGCTTAACAATACAGTCATACTCAACAGTGTATCTCTATCTGCGGAGCAAGGAGTACCCCACAGCATAATAGGGCCCAACGGGTCGGGTAAAACAAGCCTCCTCAGAGTCATAGCAGGAGTCTACAAGCCGACCAGCGGCACCGTCAGGATAGATGGAGCAGGCGACCCGGAATCCATCATTTACTACCTGCCCGCCGAGCCTACAGTGTTTCCAGGCATGAAGGTGATAGACTACCTGCAAATAGCTCTAGGGCTCCGAGGGCTCTACGGGGAGAAGAGTATAGGGGAAATAAGAGAAGTGCTAGCCGAGTTCCAGGTGGACAATTATCTGCAGAGGGATCTATCAACGCTAAGTAGCGGTGAGAGGAGGCTGGTTTACCTGGCAGCCGCAGCTGCTACTACTAGGAGTGTAGTGATTATAGATGAGCCTACTGCTCATCTAGACCTCAAGTGGGCTATAACATCTATGAGAAATCTACTTAGACACGTACAGGACAAGGTATTCATCTTCACAACCCACGACGTCAACATAGCCTCTGCATTCTCGGAGCATACGACAGTTATGTCAGATGGCCGCGTAAAAGCCTCTGGGAGTCCTAGGGAGGTATACTCCAGGGAACTCTTGAGTAGGGTGTACGGTGTGGACCTGGTTGAGTTTACAGGTCCTGGAGGAAGAAGGTTCTACGTTCCCTCAACTTGAGCCAGTGTATCTACTATAGAGGTTTTCAAGCTCCCTGTATATACCCAGCCACTGGTAGCCTAGTTCGGTTGGAGTATACGTCCTAGTCTCGGGGTCGTATATGAGGAGGCCGTGGTTTTCTAGGTCTGTAACTATGCGCTTGGCCCTGTCATAAGGTAGGTTACTCTCCAGTGCTATACGGGAGAGCCTCAAGGGTTCTTCGGCAACTGATTCCAGTATGCTAGCTATTATGTCGTGTCTGCACCTGTTCACTAGTAAACCCCTTCCGGGTCCGGATACTCACAAGTTGTGAGATCCGGTAATATATCCTGTACGCCCAGTGTAAATAAATGGTGGATCAATCCTTGAGTGAGATGAGGGTCGGAGGAGCTGTCAGCCTCGCTGGGCCTATAGAATTCGAGAACATCGACGTAGGCGGGTCCCTCAAGGTCAAGGGAGACCTAACGGTAAGGGGGAACATGAAAATAGGCGGCTCAGCCAGCATAGAGGGCAACCTCAAAGCTGGAAGAGTGAAAATAGGCGGGAGCATCTCCGTACAAGGGAGGATAGTGGCTGAGGAGCTGACAATTGGAGGGGCTGGAAGCGTAGGAGAGGGCGTTATTGGAGAACTCCTTCTGGGAGGATCCCTCAAGGCCGGTAGGCTCTATGTGGGTAAAGCCAGGATAAGCGGTAGGTTTACCGGCGTTATAATTGGGAAGACAGTTATTGTCGAGAAGAAGTCGAAGGTGGAAGGTACTGTTGTAGCTGGGAACCTTGTGGCTAGGAGGAACTCGGAGATCGAGGAGGCGTATGCCGTGGAGGCCGAGGTCGAGAGGGGAGCCGAGATAAGTAAGCTGCACTGCGTCAAGTGTGTACTAGGAAAGAAGTCGTGGGTCGGCCTGTTGAGATACAAGGAGTCCTACAAGGATGAAGGATGCGATATAGACAAGATCGAAGAGGCAGAGGACATACCGGAGCTTGCTGAGCTCAAAGAGCTCGAGGACAGGCTTACGAGTCTACAGCTAGGATAGCTGTGTGAGAGTGTCCATATGCTGGATCAGCCTGAAGGACAGGATTCTGTATCCCTCATTGTTCTCTAGTAGGAGGTAGCCGCCCCAGTAGTCGAGGAGCGTGTATACCCCCTCGGGCTCTTTGATCGGTGACGCGTTGCTCCATAACTCTTCACGGCCGGGCCTCACGGCTAGGAATTCAGGTTTAACCTGTAGTCCTAAGGATTTGACCACACTGTAGAGTAGCGGGAGCCTTTTCTCCGGGCTGTGCGAGAGAACGCTTTTGGGCTCGGTTCGCTTAGTCAGCTGCTGTATGTGGTGGTGCTGGCTGAGCTTTATCTCGAGCTCCCTCGACTCAACCAGGCCTAACCCTCTTGCTACTATTGAAGCCACGACGTGTGGTTGCTCTGCTATTCTGTCCTCGAGCCTCCAGCTCCTCGATACTCCGGCCTTGTACTTCTCCAGGCCCCTGTCGAGGATGTATACGCCCATAGGCACCTTGATCCGTTCTTCTACCTTCCTACAGGCCTCTAACGCGTATTCCCCGCTTGTCCCTACGCATCTGTCGTAGAGTGCCCTGTAGGTCCGGGAGTGTTTCAGGCAGTACCCGCTTCTCGTGTCTGAGGTGAGGTTGCAGTACCTCCGCTCGAGCACGTTGTCCCTCCTGTCCAAGGGGCCGGTGTGCCACCTGCAGTACTGCCTTACGCCGGGCTCTATTCTAACCTTGCTCCCCGCCTCTATGAGATAGACGTTCTCCTCTCCGGGGTTCTGGGCTACTATGCCTTTGAACTCGATAGTGTATATCTCTAGGCCTACGGTTCCCGTGGGTTCGCCGAGGTAGGCTTCTAGTCCTGCCGCTGTCCTGGCCTCTACTGTCTCCCGATGCTTCAATTCCTTCATCGCGAGCCTCGGTATGGCCAAGACCCTTTCATCTCCCTATAACTAATAAAATGGGATCCGCGGCATATATTTTATAACCCCGCCCCGTCAAAATAATGTGAAACGAGAACACCCAACGGATCCCCCGGTAGCTCAGCGGCAGAGCGCCCGGCTGTAGTGAGACACCCAAGTGGGCGCAGAAACCGGGTGGTCGGGGGTTCAACTCCCCCCCGGGGGACCACGCCATCTCCTACCATATGCATAAAGCAAAAAACCCTACGACAACGAATAAACCAGTCAAAACCAAGTAGGCGGGTTCAACAGTTATGCACGACAAAATACTCGTCATAGACTTCGGAGGCCAGTACGCCCACCTGATAGCAAGAAGGATAAGAGAGCTAGGGGTACTAGCCGAGATCGCCAAGCCAGACGAAGAAATAAACCCATCAGGTTACAAGGGCTTCGTACTGAGCGGCGGGCCCGGAAGCGTGTACCAGGCGAGCCACACCACTATAACCCGGAGAATACTCGAGACAGGGAAACCAGTTCTCGGAATATGCTATGGCCACCAGCTCCTAGCCCAAACCCTTGGAGGCAGAGTGGAGAGGTCCCCCAGCCCCGAGTTCGGCCCCGTAACAGTAAAGGTGGAGGGAGGGCACCCTATTCTAGAGGGGTTGCAGGGAGAGCTTAAGGTTTGGATGAGCCATAACGATGCTGTCACACAGCCTCCTCCCGGGGCAAGAGTCCATGCATCCACCTCTGGGAGCCCCGTGGCACTATTCACCCTAGGAAGAAGTATTATAGGCGTACAGTGGCACCCGGAGGTAAGCCACACTGAGAAGGGGATGGAGCTACTTGACAACTTTATTAGGATAACCGGGGCGCGGAGGTCCTGGACACTCCACAACATACTCAACGAGATAAAGAGCTACATAGAGAGAAGCCTCCCCGAGGACGCTGTTGCCATATCAGCTGTGAGCGGCGGCATAGACAGCAGTGTGGCCACATATCTCGCATTGAAATACTCGAAGGCGAGGATAATACCAGTATTCATAGACACCGGCCTCCTCCCTGAGGGTGAGAGGGAGGCTGCCCTCAGAAACCTCGGGTCCGTAGGGATAAACCC
>JALUZI010000257.1 GCA_027012045.1 Desulfurococcales archaeon | reverse complement strand
GAGCAAGGGATGGCCAGTTGAGATATGGAGCTACCTCCTATTCGGGATGCAGGGAATCCCAGAGGACTCAGTGGCTGAGAGCCTCCGGGCTTTCAAGAAAATATTCGACGGCGTCATAGCCGTCAGGTACAGGAAGTACCTCCCCCACCACCCCGAGCCTGCACCAGTCTCGGAGAGGCTCAGGGATCTATTAAACAGGGAGGCAGACCTAGTGGATTGGGGTGGAGAGGAATGGGTAATAGGGAACAGCAAGGGAGTTGCCCCAGAGTAATATGGGACGGCTCAGAGCTAGACTGGGTGCCCCCGAGGAATGGAAGACTATACCTCCGGGGCGTAGGCTGGAAGTACCTAGCTGAATGGCCGTTCGACGAGGCCCACAGACGCCTAATAGAGTCTTACAGGCCGAGTAAACGGTACAGGCTAGGCTTATTCATCCCATGCGCATACGGGAAACCCTACAGTCAGAGCTACATACACTACCTCATGCGCAAAGCGATAAGGGACTACGTTAAAAGCGGAGTCCTACACGAGATCATCCTGACAAACGCCGGCGTGGTCCCCAGGGAGCTCGACGAGCACTGGCCTTACACCGCCTACGACTGGAACCCCCTCAAGGAGACGCCTGAGATAAAGGAGTGCTATAAGAACGTGTTGAAGCAAAGGATAATCGACTACCTGGCAAAGAACAAGGACTACTACGACACATTCGCGGCATACCTGAGGTGGGACAGTGACAGCTGGGCCGCGCTCAGCGAAGCCTCGGAGGAGCTAGGCCTGGAAATCCCCAACCTAGCAGCGAGAAACGTGCCACGCGTAGAGCTGGAGGAGGCATCCCTCGGCCTCAGCTACATAGAGGACCCAGACCTCCTCCTAGTTACACCCACCAGCCTAACAAGGCTAGCTGACTGGTTGAGGACAAGGCTAGGGTGAACAGTAGAGATGCTTGTGATCCTAGTTACAGGGCTTCCGGGAAGCGGTAAAAGCATAGTCTCGGAAGCAGCCCGAGAGAAAGGCATACCAGTCCTCGTAATGGGCGACGTCGTCAGAGAGGAAGCCAGGAAGAGGGGGCTCGAGCTACGTCCCGAGAACCTGTCCATGGTAGCTAACGACCTACGGAGAAAATACGGGAGGGAAGCAGTTGCGGTTTTCACAGCAAGGAAGATACAGGAGCTAGGACTCGAGGACACAGTCCTAGTGGACGGTGTCCGGAGCCTAGACGAGGTAGCGGTATTCGAGGAGCTAGGCGACACCTGCATAATAGCAGTGCACGCCAGCCCCTCCAAGAGGTTCGAGAGGATACGAACACGTGGAAGACCCGGGGACCCGGTGACTTGGAGGCAGTTCCTTGAGAGGGACTTGGTGGAGCTCTCATGGGGTGTGGGAAACGTTATTGCCCTGGCGGACTACATAATAGTAAACGATGCAACCCTCCAGGAAGCCCTAGAGAAGTCTAGGAGAGTATTAGGAGAGGTGGTTGAGAGTGGAGGCAGAGGTTGTAGTAGAGGCAGAGGTAAGGCCTACGGAGGACGAGGAGAAAGTTAAGAGAGCCATAGAAAACCTGTTCACAGGTAAACCCGTCTCGATAGGGCGCCGCGTAAAGCTCGAGTGCGGGAGCCTTGAATGCCTAGAGAAACTACATACCAGGCTCAGGCAGCAGAGGATACTGGATACGGCTAGGAGCGTTATGAGGAAAAGCGTTTACGGCGAGTATATAGAGTTCATGCTCCACAAGCAAGCCGCTTACGCCGGTAAAGCGAGCTTCGTTACAGACCCGGGCGAGAGCCCCATGGGACCTATCCGGGTCTCAATAAGGTATCCCCATCCCGACGAGGTAATAGACTGGCTCGCACCTAGAACAAAGCACGGCCGCCCCCTCTGGAACAGGGACATGCCCCAGACCTAGAGGGTTTCAATCTTATTATATACCGGTCAGATACATAGAATTTCCCTGGTAGACGGAATAGTCAGGTTCCTTTAGAGGAGGTTGTGCAGTATTGGTTTCCCGGAAGAAGATCATACGCGAGATCCTCGAGAAATACAGGGTCATCTGGTCCCTACGTTTAGCAGGTAGCCTAATGGGATGGGACCAGGAGACATACATGCCTCCGAAAGGCGTCACGGAGCGTAGCATAGCTGGGAGCAACCTGGCAGTACTAAGGCACCAGCTGATCCTAAAGCCTGACTTCGTTGAATTAGTAGAGAAGGCTTCTAGGAAGAGGAGCCTCAACGATGTTGAGAGAGGCATAGTTAGAGTGTTAAAGAGGGCTATAGACCAGGCTAGGAAGATACCACCGGAGCACATAGCCGAGTTCTCGAAGACCACGACTCTAGCCTTGGAGTACTGGAAGAAGGCTAAGGCCGAGGATAACTACGATATATTCAAGCCCTACCTTGCGAAGATTGTAGAGCTGTCGAGGAAGACAGCGGAGTACCTAGGCTACAAGAAGCACCCGCTCGACGCTCTCCTCGACCTATACGAGGAAGGCCTAACCACAGACGACGTGGACTCAATGTTCTCCAGGCTGGAGCCTGGGTTGAAGAGGGTTTACGATAAGATAATGGCTGAGCACCCTGTGCCTGAGAAACACCCGTTGGAGCAGACAAAGTATAATGTTGAGTCGATGAAGAAGCTGAACAGGAAAGCGCTCGACGTACTTGGGTACCCGTGGGACAGGGCTAGGCTGGACGTGTCGGCCCACCCGTTCACGATCGGCATAGGAATAAACGATGTCAGAATAACGACCAGGTACGAGGGATTCGACTTCAAGAGAAGCCTCCTAGGAACGATACACGAGTTCGGCCACGCCCTCTACGAGCTAGGCGTGGACCAGAGGTTCATCGCGACCCCGATAGCGGGTGGAGTAAGCCTTGGAGTCCATGAGAGCCAGTCAAGGTTCTGGGAGAACCAGATAGGTAGGAGTAAACCGTTCGTCACAGCGTTCTACCCCCACATGAAGAGGTACCTGGTCTTCCTTAGGAACTACACGCCTGAAGATGTATACCTGTACTTCAACACGGTCAGGCCGAGCCTGATAAGGACAGAGGCGGACGAGGTCACCTATAACTTCCACATAATGCTCCGCTACAAGCTCGAGAAAATGCTCATAGAAGGCTCCCTCAGCGTTGACGAGCTGCCTGAGGTGTGGAACCAGGAGATGGAGCGGCTCCTAGGAGTAAGGCCTAGGAACTACAGCGAGGGCGTCCTCCAGGACATACATTGGAGCATGGGGAGCATAGGCTACTTCCCAACCTACAGCATAGGCACCCTGCTGTCAGCCCAGATTATGAGGAGGATAAAGCAGGACATACCCAATGTAGAGGAAGACATTTCCAGGCTAAGGTTCAGGAGGATACAGAGGTGGCTAAGGGAGAACATCCACAGGTACGGGAGCATGTACCCGCCCAAAGAGCTGGTGAGGAAAGCCCTCGGGACTGATCTAGACCCAGAGGTTTACGTGTCCTACCTAGAGGAGAAATACCTGTCCCGCTAACCTCCTCTCTAAACCTTTGCCTGGGAGGATTTCTATGAGTAAAACCTCCCCCCTCAAAACCATTGGTATATTTTTATGCAGGAAAACCCTCTGCGCCATACCCTTCCTGCTGGTCTATATCTACTACGAGTACTCCCGCGCAGTCATAGCGCACTTCGATAAAACAGTGACATACAGCTTCCTGATAGGTTTCGAGGAAAAAATCTTCCACGAGCCCCTCACCCTGTTCTTCCTATCACACAGGAACATGCTGGCTGACTATCTCTCCATCATAGTCTACGCCCTCCACCCAGCATACATAGTATTATACGCTCTCATACTCCTCTTCTTCACCCGCGACGGCAGGGAGTACGCCAGGTTCACTATAGAGTTTACGATAGCAAGCGCCATAGGAGTAACAGTATTCTACCTGGTCCCAGTAGCACCGCCCTGGATAGCCATACCAGGAGTGACGAGGCTCCCGAACCCTCTGGTTATGGCCACATCCGCACTGCTGCACCGCCAGTACTATGACCCTAATCCATACGCGGCCCTTCCAAGCCTCCACGTAGGCTTGACAGTGGTTTTTACAGCGAGCATCTACAGGCTCACCGGGTCGAGGAGAGCGCTCTACACAGGCCTCATACTCTCTATACTAATGTCGTTCGCAGTACTCTACACAGGTAACCACTACTTGCTAGACGTCATAGCGGGCTACCTGGTCGGCGCCACTGCAGTCTGGGGTACAGGGCTACTATACAGGAAGTATGGTAGAGCTCTGGACAGGCTGGCCGCTAGGTGTGGGGGTATAATAGGGAGTATGTCACTGTGAACCATACCGCCCCATTCAAGCCCCAGTAAGACGCTCCGTGTCTTGTACACTGCGAGTGTGATACTAGTATTAGCCTCAGTCCCCGAGTGATACTCAACCGTCACTCTACTAGGGTATCCCAATAGGCTGCCGCTACCCGCCTCATATAGGAGTGTCTGGAACGGTATGACGAAAACTCCCTCAGAGATATTCGTTTCAACCTCCTCCCACGCGAGCCTGTCGTGGAGGATCATGAGCTTCACATCCACGTAGTCCACTGGGAGACTCCGGTTAAACTCGAGGACACCGTAGTAGCTGCAGGAACTGTTCGAGAGGAACTTATAGTCGTTCAGCTCTATAGGTATGAGCCCGCTACTCCTCGACGAGCCATGGGACTCCCAGAAAATCCTCACCGGGTTAAACCTAGATGTCCTGAACGGGGCTGTACGCCCCCTCCACGTCATACTGGTTACACCGTCACTAGAGTAGAAAATGTATGAACCGTTGCCGTGCAAGTAGAACATGAACCACACACTGGAATCCTCCTTAATAACCATGTAAGGGTAAAGCCTTACCAGCCCACTGTACCCTGAAG
>JALUZI010000256.1 GCA_027012045.1 Desulfurococcales archaeon | reverse complement strand
GCGTTATGGATGAGTTCCTCGTGTAGCCTCCGGCTATCCTCTGGCAGTGAATATATGAACTGTTCAACTTTATGGAACTGGTGTACACGGAATATCCCTTTGAGGTCTCTATTCCCTGCACCGGCTTCCTTCCTGAAGCAGGGGCTTATACCTACCAGTTTCAGTGGAAGCTCGTCATCATATAGCTCTTCTCCCGAATACAGGGCTGCTAGCGGATGCTCGGCTGTAGCTATCAGGTATAGATCCTCGTTCTCTACTTTGTATATAGCATCTTTGAAGGTTTCCATGTCTATGACTCTTTTCACAATTTTACCTCTAAGCATGTAGGGCGGGAGCGTCAAAACGTATCCTTTAGCAGTCATCTTGTCAATTGCATATGCAAGCAAAGCGGTTTCTAGCCACACTATGTCTTGGAACAGGTAGAAGAACCTTGATCCAGCCACTTCTCCGGCTTTCAAAGTATCTCCGTGCTTAAGTATCTTCTCCAGCATATCAGCGTGTCCTACAGGTCTTTTGTCGATCACCTCGTAATCGACTTTGAACCCGTATTTCTCTGTCTGCTCCATGAACTGTTCTATATGGCCTTTCCAGACTTTAGGCTTACCCCAGAACCTAATGGGTACACTGGCCGTCTCGTCCCCCGTAGGAACGTCTTCTTCTACAATGTTAGGTAGCGATAATAGAATACGCTCTCTCTCGGCCTCTAGCTCTTGTAGTATCGCTTCTTTCTCCTTGATCTCCCTAGCAAGTCTCTTGGCTTCCATAATCAGTTTTTCTCTCTCGTCACGATTTTTCGCTTCTTTAAGCGTTCTGCTCATTTTATTGTGCTGGCTCCTCATCCTGTTAAGAAGTGTAAGGGTTCTACGCCACTCCTCGTCAATCTCGAATGCTTTGTCGACTAGGCCGGGATCCATCAGCCTCCGCTCTAGGTGTTTTTTTAGTTTCTCAGGCTCGTTCCTTAGCATTGACAGTATAGACCAGCTCAACATTATGCACCCTTTTCCCAGAGTTTCATTTGGAGTGGAAAAGCACTATATAATAGATTGCATGTTCTTAGAAGGGCTCTGAGTTCGTGGTCCGTTCCTCATATGACGGTCAGACTGGCTAGGATTCATCATAGCCCGTTATAATGGGGGGTCTATTAACGATAGTATTATTTTTATTGCTCTAACAATTCCTAGAACATAATTTGGTTGTTATGTGATGAAATAAATATTAGATCAGTTTATTTAT
>JALUZI010000255.1 GCA_027012045.1 Desulfurococcales archaeon | reverse complement strand
CTATAAGTATGGGCAGCGTACTAGCGTTCGCCACCGAGGCAAGTCAGAAGGGACTTCTGGACGAGAAGCTGGAGTGGGGCGACTTCGAGAAGTATAAGGAACTGATAAGAGACACTGCCTACAGGAGAGGCCTGGGGGCATTCCTATCCCTGGGAACCAGGAGAATGGCGGAGATACTCGGAGGAGACAGCATGGACTTCGCAATACAAGTCAAGGGACTAGAAGCATCAGCCTACGACTGCCACGCCGCCCCAGGAATGGCACTCGCCTACGGTACAAGCCCTATTGGAGCACACCACAAGGACGCATGGGCGATAAGCTGGGAGGTCCAGACAGATAGGTGGAGCTATAACAAGGAGAAAGCAGCGAAGATAATAGAGCTTCAGAGGATAAGGGGAGGACTGTTCGAGAGCTTCGTCGCATGCCGCCTCCCATGGATAGAGGTGGGACTTGATATCGACTACTACCCCAAGTTCCTCAAGGCATCTACAGGATTGACATACACGTGGGACGACCTCTACGATGTGGCTGACAGGGTATACGCTCTCATCAGGGCTATATGGATAAGGGAATACGGGACATGGAGCAGGGAAATGGACATGCCTCCAGCAAAATGGTTCAAGAAACCGCTAACAAAGGGACCCCTAGCAGGCAGCCACCTAGACTACGAGCGGTTCAACCAGCTTCTCAACTACTACTACGAGATAAGAGGATGGGACAGGAGAGGAGTCCCGACTAGAGAGACACTGGAACGCCTAGGACTAGGATTCACGATACCCACACTCGATAGAATCGTAGGTCTAAACTAAACCTCTTTCCAACCCTCCTCCACTTATACCAACCAAAAAGAACTTTCCCACTCACATTTCCTCTAAGATGATGGTGAGAGTAGACATGGTGGTGACAATAAAGTACTTCGGGTGGCTCTCATCCGAGATAGCTCCCCAGATCAAGGTAGAGGTGAAAGGAGGGGAGCGTATCAGGGACATTGTCAAACTGCCTGAGGACGTTAGCATTGAGGATTTCATCTTGTTAAAGAACGGTCAAACAGCCAGGCCGGATGACCCGGTCGAGGACGGGGATGTGATCAGTGTGATGCCCCACATAAGCGGAGGCAACAAATTTAAGGGTTGAATACCCATATAATATAGGGGCCCGCTAGAGGCTACTGTATCTCAGATATATCGGACACTACAAGGAGAACATACTGCCTGCCCAGGAATGATGGGGATTCAT
>JALUZI010000254.1 GCA_027012045.1 Desulfurococcales archaeon | reverse complement strand
TCGACGAAGACAAAGTTTATAAACACCTGGAGTGCGTATTCAAGGCACGCCGGCTGGCCCAGAACTTCTATAAGAAATACAGGTACATACTCATGGCCCAGGAAGACAGGAAATCAATTAAAAAGAAAGCCGCAGAAGCCCGGGGGAGAATGCTCTCCCCCATAAAAAGATGCAGCCGGGGCCTCCTCTACCTGAAAAACCTAGTTGTATACATCTCCCACCTACCGGGAATAGATCCCGGCAAACCCACGATAATAGTGGCCGGCCCCCCAAGCGCGGGGAAGTCAAGCCTAGTCTCAGCCGCTTCCAGAGCCAAAATAGAAGTAGCAGAATACCCCTTCACCACGAAAGAGATACATGTAGGACACACCTCAATAGGAGGCGTTGAAACCCAACTAATAGACACGCCAGGGCTCCTAGACCGACGGTTAGAGGATAGAAACGAAGTCGAGCTAAAAGCTATAGCAGCACTACAGCATCTCCAAGGACTTGTTCTATTCTTACTAGACCCCACCGAGACGGCTACCTATCCAATAGGGGTTCAACTAGACATAGCGGAAGAAATAAGGGGGATAGTTAAGGACAAGGAAATCATATACGTTATATCAAAACGCGATATCGTGGACGAGAAGAAGCTGGGTAGCATTATGGAGCTTGTAAAAGCTAAAACCGGCCAAGCCCCAAGGACAGTTGTAGCCAATGACCCTAGCTCCGTACAGGAGTTACTGGAATCTATGAGGGATTATCTGGTGGAAAGAGAGGATTCCAGGAAAACTAGACGGGAGGCTCGATACCCTCAACACTAAGGGTAAACGGGGCACCCGGAGTCCCTTCAACCCTATATTCAAACCCATCGTCTCCTACTAGAATACCGAGAACCTTGAGAATAGTCTCAGCGTGAGACGTAAGCCTAGAACCTCCTATCTCGGAGTGACCCCCGGTGAAAGCGAGGAAAACGGGGAGCATATCAGACATGTGTCTATCGAAAGCCATACCGGTCGACAAGTCCTCGAACAGGATAGAAGCAGCCTCCTCACCAACCCTCTCGGCCGGCTTCCCCCTCGCACCCAAACTATCCGATCCTAAAATAGTTTTCCCGCAATTAGCCCATAACACGATACCACTTCCTGGACCGAGATGAGGATCCCACTCTTTCTTATAATGCTCCAGCTCGATGGAAACAGGAATGGCCTCCCCGAGCTTCTCTCTTAGATACTTTCTAGCAGCTAGGGCTTGACGGCTGGCTACATGGAAGGGTAGTCTAACAGCATGGGATAACCCGCGGATCTCAAGGATCTCCCCTCTTTCCACCGCTTTTACAGGTCTGAGGCGCTGTAATGGCTTATCCACAGTAAGTTCGACAACGCCGCCTCCCTTGGGATAATGGCCTCTCCTATGAAGAACTATATCGAAACTAGCACCTAGCAACCGTAAGTTACTCTTGAATACATACCTCATGTAGTCGATGGGAGGCGCCATAGGGACGTCGGTACCCCCCGTCAATCTAACATTGCTAGGCTCCCCCGCGAATAGTAGAGGCAATAGAATAGCTTGGATGACTAGAGAAACGCTGCCAGCTGTTCCAATGTCAAACCTATACGAACCCCCTTTAATTCTTCCAGGTTTGAAAACCAGTTCAGTTGAACCTATCTCAGCACCCTTTACTTCCGCGCTACTTATCTCAGCTAAAGCCTTCACCGCGATAAGATGCTGTGGTCTCAGACCAGGCTTGGACCTTTTAGCCCTTATGTTGTATATTCGGACGGGCTTCCCGGTAACCGCTGAAATAGCAAGAGATATTCTGAGGATCTGGCCTCCGCCCTCACCCATGCTACCATCTATGGTAAAAACCTGGTTACTCATCACTCATCGCCCCTCGAGAGCCTCTTCAACCTCTCGGCAAAGCCTATCTCCAGTAAATCGTCTAGAATAATCTCCGGAACACACTCCTCCCAGACACCCCCCTCGATAACGGTTCTCCTAATCCTGGTCCCGCTACACTTAGATCTACTGAACATGGGGGGGCTGAACACTTCATAGCCGCTGTCCTCGAATAAGATCTGGACCAGAGGATTACCCGATACAACCGCATGGAACGGTGGAAGCAGCATTTCGAGGTATCTAACCCACTGCTTGTTACTGTTTATATCCATAACTGGGACTATCCTAATTCTATGCAAGTAATTACTAGCCTCGGACCTAAGCAGTTTATCCAACAGGTAGAACCGTTCACCTGCCGTCAAAGGGTTTTTTAGAGTAAAGCTCTCCTGTGCAGAGCCAATGATAACTATGAGTTCATCGACAACCTTGTCGAGAGCCCACTTAATCGCTTTAACATGACCATAGTGAGGAGGCTGGAACCTACCTGGGAAAACCCCTCTCTTCACCACATACACCCAAACAATTTTGAGTTGAAACCCAGCTTATATTAAATGACATGGCTCGAATTGACTGTGGTACAGGTAAATAAAGGTGGGCGGCATAGAAGAGAAGATTTTCGCGGTAAAACCAACGGATAAAGCGGTAGAGCTAGCTCACAAATACGGGTACAGTCCATGGATCGTTGAGAGATACCTCAGAATGCTGCCGGAGGAAGAGGTATATCTTCTTCTCGAAGCAAATGAGAAACCTCTGAAAAAGTCAATCAGGTGCAACGACTACCTCATAAAGTGCGGCGAACTTAAAGAGAGACTCGGGGAGAAAGGCGTTATCCTACGGAAAATCCCGTTCACCAGACACGGCTACTACGTCGAAAGAGGCAGTGATAAAATCGGATACCTCCATGAATACATGCTAGGATACTACTATATACAAGGACCCGCGTCAATGATTCCCGTCGAAATACTAGACCCTAGGCCGGGTGAAGACGTGTTAGACGCAGCGGCTGCTCCCGGAGGCAAGTCCACGCAAATACTCCAACACACCAAGGATAAGGCACACCTCCTCGCTATTGACAAGAACAGGGAAAGAATAAAATCACTGAGAAGCCACCTGTCAAGGATGGGTTTCAACAATCACATTATAATAAGGATGGACAATCTTAAACTACCTACTGAATACCAGTTCGATAAGATACTGCTAGACGCTCCTTGCAGTGGGGAAGGAATCATTAGAAAAGACCCCAGCCGGAAGAAGTCCCGTACAATTGAAGACTTGAAATACCTCTCATCTCTTCAGATAAGGATGGTCTCCCACCTGAGCAGGCTTATCCGAGAAGACGGGGTAATGGTATATTCTACATGTACCATCGGAGTAGAGGAAAACGAGTATGTTCTAACAAAAGCATTAGAGCATAACCCTTGTCTAGAACCGGTGGATACTGAAGCACCGGGATCGAGAGGTTTAACAAGCTACTCGGGCGTAGAGTTCGATCCTAGGCTCGAACGGTGTAGACGTATACTGCCACACCAGCTTAACACAGAGGGATTCTTCATATGCAAGCTAAGAAGAAAATGCTAAAGCTAAAACCTCTAAAACCCGAGGATCGAAAAGCGGTAACTTCGATGATAGTCGAAGTTGTCAAATGCAAAGTAGACAAGCTACTACCAGGAAAGCTCTACGGGCAGTACGGAGGTTCACACATAGATGTTTATAGTATTAATGAAAGCTTACTGACGAGAGTTAAACAGTTATCATACCATGGAATCAACCCGTATTCAGCAGGGCTTTACACGGCAACCATATGGAGGAACCAAAAGGTCGAACCCTCACTGGATCTAGCGAAACACATATGGATGAAGTGCAACCCCGCGGAATACAGGCACACAGTAATAAGCGAAGCTGGCGAAAAAATCTTTCTCTACGGAAAAGATGTCTTCCACGGCAATATAGTTCAAACAAACACGGAGTTTGGGTTAACAATAGTGACAAATACCCGCGGGGAACCCTTGGGCTGGGGGTTTCTAAGAAGGAAAAATGGAAAAGAACTTTTAATAGAGAACATTAAGGATGTTGGATGGTACGTTAGAGCAGGAGGGTAGAGAGATGCCTGTGAACGATGGAGACATAATACTCGTATCATACACGATAAGGGACAAAGAGGGTAATCTTATCGAGACAACAAACGAGGAGATAGCAAGGAAGGAGGGCAAATACAGTGAAGACGAGTACTATGGTCCAAAACCGATAGTCGTGGAGGAAAATCTCCTTGTAAAAGGATTCTACAAAGCTCTCAGAGAAATGGATGTCGGGGAAAAGAGAACCGTCGAAATACCGCCGGAAGAAGCTTATGGCCCCAAGGATCCTAGTAAGATCAAGAAATACCCGGTAAGGAAGTTCCTTAAAGCTGGAGTAAGACCTGAACCCGGTAAGATCGTGGAGATAAACAATGAGATAGGCGTTATAACAAGAGTAACCGATAGAATAGTAGAGGTAGACTTTAACCACCCCCTTGCTGGGAAGACACTAGTATACGAGATAGAAATACTTGACAAAGCTGATACTGCTGAGAAGAAAGTCAAATTCCTAGTGTCGAGGAGGCTCGGGATCAATCCCGAGGATGTAGAGGTAGAGGTTAACAATGGAGAGATAACAGTTGGACTGAAACCGTCAGCCCTCAACATAAAGGACATACCGTTGTACATTAAGATCCTCGGTGCGGAGATAAAGAAGTACATACCTGACACTAGTAAGTTAACCTTCAAAGTAACCATAGAATACGAGACTCCGGAGAAGAAGAGTGGGGAAGAGGAAGCCGGCCAAGAAGAGGCTAGTCAATAACACCTGTTTTCCTAGCTAATGCCTCTGCTGCATCCCAAGTTAACCCTTTCTCTCCGAGAATCGTATACCTCTCGGGTCTTATTTTGTGAGCAATAGTCAGAGCCTTTATCACCTCTACATCACTTATCCCGAGATCTTTGGCGCGGGTCGGAAGGCCTACTCTCTGCATGACTCTTTTGGCTCTAATCCAATTCCTACCGTGCA
The DNA here is from genome assembly GCA_027012045.1 of Desulfurococcales archaeon. Classification (GTDB taxonomy): domain Archaea; phylum Thermoproteota; class Thermoprotei_A; order Sulfolobales; family Acidilobaceae; genus Tiamatella. The sequence goes on along the minus strand of JALUZI010000254.1, from coordinate 10,838 downwards.
GGTATAGCATCATAATAGTTCCCAACGCCACTTGTTCACCGTGCAAAGCCGGTGTCTTAGCTATAATGTCGAGTGCATGGCTAAACAAGTGCTCTGACCCGCTTGCAGGTCTGGATGACCCTGCTATACACATAGCGACACCGCTACTCACAAGGGCCTCTAACAGGATTCTCGTGCCTTCAGGTGTCAGTGTGGCTATCTCATCAGAGTTGTTTATGACATGCTTGGCCGACATAAGTGCCAGTGAAGCAGCATACGCGCCATAGTATTCTCCTTTAAGCCTGTGGGCAAGCCTCCAATCGAGGACGGCTGTCCACTTACCGAGTATATCGCCTACCCCGGATCGTAACAGTCTCCTAGGAGAGTTGGCTATAAGTTCCGCATCCAGCAATATTAGCTGTGGAACACTTGCCCTAACAGATATAGGCTTCTCGAATCCCTTTAGACTGGCAAACGGGGATGTTATACCGTCGTGTGAAGCAGCTGTAGGTATGCTTACAAACTCCTTTGACGTCTTAAACGACGCGTACTTAGCAACGTCTATTGATTTACCACCGCCCAATCCGGCTACAACATCATAGTTTCCTTCCAGGATTACCGTTACAGCCCTATCTGCTATCTCAACTGTTGGTTTATCAACAGTCATGTAGTCAACGTTGAAACCCGAGTCCTCCAAACTTTCTTTAACTCTAGGGTAGACCTTCGTGTATACGTGGGGGCCGGTAATCACTAGGATGGATGTTCCATCACTCCATAGTCTTGAAAAGTATGTACCAACTTTGTCTATTATCCCGTTCCCCACGACGAGGTTTCTCGGTAGCGAGAAATAATGCTCGTCCAATACTTCCACCATTGACTCACATAGAACCAAGTAATTTAGAGTTAAACACCACTCCTATATTTGTAATGGCGAACCTTTAATTACAAGTTGCTACCCTATTCCTCTACCCTGGGGATGAGTTTGCTCGAGGCATGGAATAATAGCATATATAGGGACACTGCGAGGACGCCTGAGCCGTTCCATGGCACGACCACTGTAGGAGTAAAAGTTAGGGAAGGCGTTGTACTAGCAGCTGATAAGCGTGCAACTGCCGGTCACCTAATTGCAAGTCGTACCGTTAAGAAAATAGTGAAAATAACGGATAATGTCGCAATGACGATAGCAGGAGTAGTGGCTGACGCTCAGTCACTTGCCGACACGGTCAAAGCTGAAATGGAGTACTATAGTATAAGCTCCAAGGTAAAACCAAGGGTGCGGAACTACGCGAATCTGCTGGCCAGAATTCTGTTCTCCTCTAAATGGTTCCCATACATAGTACAACTGATCGTCGGAGGATACGATGACTCGCCTAGGCTTTACACACTAGACTGGTATGGTAGTATACTAGAGGAAGACACCTTCACATCCACGGGCTCCGGATCGCCCATAGCCCTCGGTGTTTTAGAGGAGGGATACAACGAGAACATGAACATAGACGAAGCTGTTGAGCTGGCCAAGAAAGCTGTTAGAGCCGCCACTAGAAGGGATTCAGCGTCTGGAGACGGTGTTGACGTACTAATAATTACTAGAGACGGTAGTAGAGAGTTAACTATTAAATTCTAGGAAATAAAAACAACCAGAAGATTTTCAACATATTAATTACTTTTAAACCCCGCTAACAAAACCTTAGATATAGCATCATGCTCCTGCAAGACCATGCCTAAAAAGCAAGGTAAAGCGCTGACACGAGCTTAGAGGTGTCCAAGTCTTGGTAACAAGTGATGCTCGGAGCAATGAGAAGCTTACAGGTAAAAGGCTGAGATTGTTCTTAATGAAAAATATCTACATGTACCTGGGAAATGCTGACATAAGCACTGTGGAGTTCGAAGGGCCCGAAATAGCGATATACATCAAGAATCCAAGGTTCATAGTTGAGAACAGTGATGTCATAAAGGAACTAGCCAAAAAGCTGAAGAAGAGAGTTGTGATCAGAACAGACCCCAGTATAAGGAAACCCCCGGAGGAAACCAAAGCGTTCATACTAAAGAACATAGACCCCGAAGCGGGCATAGACCCTAGTATGATAGAGTTTGACGATGTACTGGGAGAAGTAATAGTGAGGGCAGAGAAACCGGGTAAAGCGGCCGGCAAGAACAAACAGTTCATAAACAAAGTGCTAGCCGAGACAGGGTGGAGAATGGTCGTCTACCGGAAACCCCCGCTTGTAAGCAATGTTCTCAACAGCATACTAGGCCACATGCTAAGATCCTCCTCGGAGAGAAAGAGAGCCTTCAGGGAAATAGGGGAAAGAATCTTCCGGGACACGATAAAAGGCACGCAGCATGTAAGAATTATCGGTCTAGGAGCCTTCTGTGAAGTGGGAAGATCGGCTATACTTGTCGACACCGGGGAAAGCAAGGTTTTATTAGACGCCGGCATCAACCCAGGTGGCACTGGACCCGAGAGATTCCCAAAGCTTGATTCCCCCGAGTTCAATATAGAGGAGCTAGACGCTGTTGTGATAAGCCATGCACATTTAGATCACGTGGGAATACTCCCACTTTTATACAAGTATGGATACCGCGGCCCAGTATACGCTACCAGGCCCACCCGGGACATCATGGTTCTCGTCCAGAAGGATCTGATCGAGCTAGCCCGCAAGGAAGGAGAGGAACCCCTGTACGGCATGAAAGAGATATCCATGATGCTGTCTAGGACCATAACAGTAGACTACGATGTAGTTACCGATGTGGCCCCAGACACTAAACTAACGTTCCACAACGCAGGCCACATTCTCGGGTCGTCCCTCGTACATTTACATATAGGACAAGGGCTCTACAACATACTCTATACTGGAGACCTGAAGTTCTATAAAATAAAGGGAGACACCGCCACTAGATTACTGCCACCGGCTAACCACGAGTTTCCTAGAATAGAGACCCTCATAATGGAATCAACCTACGGTGCGACGGAACAGCAACCAAGGGAAGAAGCCGAGAAGCAGCTTATTGAAGTGGTTAAGAAAGTTGCCGCCAGAGGAGGGAAAGTACTGATACCTGTAATGGCCGTTGGTAGAGGACAGGAAATACTTGTCGTTCTAAACGAAGCTATGAAAAGGAAGGAACTGCCCGAGATACCTGTATACGTAGATGGTATGGTGTACGAAGTAACTGCTATATACACTAATTACCCCGAACTACTTGTCCCACCGATACGAAACAAGATCCTGCACCAAGGTGAAAACCCGTTCATAAGCGATAACACTGTATATGTAAGCCACAAAGAGGAAAGAGAAAGCGTGATGCAGGGAGATAAAAGCGCAGTTATACTAGCTACATCGGGAATGCTCACGGGAGGACCCAGCGTCGAGTACTTGAAAGCTCTAGCGGAAGATGACAAAAACGCGCTTGTCTTCGTGAGCTATCAAGCCGCAGGAACGCTGGGGAGAAGAATCGTAGAGGGCGACAGGGAGATCCAGTTTATAGAAGAGGGTAAAGCGAAGAGCATTAAGATCAAAATGGAAGTCCACCGTATAGAAGGCTTCTCAGGCCACGCCAGTCAATCCGAGCTCAGAATGTTCTATAAGTTCCTCAAACCAAAACCCCGTAACATAATACTCAACCACGGAGAGCCCACGGCTATACAGACGCTCAGAAACCTATTGAGCCGTGATGCAGCCAAGTTAGAAGAGAAAGGTATCATAAACAGGAAACCAGATATCTACACGCCTAGGCTACTCGAGTCAATAAGGCTATACTAGAAATTTTAACTAAAAGACTTCCAGATCTTATCACCTACATAATGAAGAACGTCCACCACTTTACCCTTCATCTTATTTGCTATCATATTCCTAAGCTCCTCTGACGATACTAGCGACACGCCAACGGCGACAGGAGCCATGGTTTCAACATCAGCAATCACGACTACTGAACCCTTAGAGAAGTCTGTGAATACCTCTTTTACACCGGGGGCCATGAGGTTAGCCCCCCTCATCAATGCTTTTACCGCTCCTCTGTCGACTCCTATATCAGCTACAGAACCATTATCCTTGTAGACTTTAAGTAGGCGTCTGAGACAGGGTATCAGCAAGTCCCTACTACCATAGTTTACGGAGACCAGGAAACATGACCCGTCGCATAGATATATCTTTGAATCACCATAGTCTCCGACTTCTATGGATCCGCAATCCTCTTCCTTAACCTTTCTTAGAATAGGGTCATCCAGCCATTGCCTCATATTTTTCTTCTCCTTCTTAGACAATCGGTGCCTGTTCTTTAGTTTGACAGGCATCAACATCCACCTCTGTTTGAAGTTCCAGATATACCTTTTTATAGTAGCTCTCCTTAGAAAACGCTATTGAGATCAGAGTAAACGTAGTAAAGGTGACCGAGAAATTGGCTGACACACATACATTGCTCAGTGAGTCACTCGAAAAAACTGTATACATAAGGCTGAAAGGCGGGAGGGAAGTTAGAGGGACCCTAAAGAGCTTCGACCAACACCTAAATATACTGTTACACGATGCAGAGGAGATCAAGGCCAACGGGGAAACAAGGAAACTAGGGATAATACTAATAAGAGGAGACAACGTGGTTATGATATCCCCGGCCAGCTGAGGTGGTTTAGATGAGTAAGGGAACACCTTCAAAAGGCAAGCATGGTAGAAGTAAAACTCACATAAGATGCAGAAGATGCGGAAGAAACTCGTTCAACGTAGCTAAAGGATACTGCGCAGCATGCGGGTTCGGCAGGTCCAAGAGGATCAGAAGGTACTCTTGGCAAAACAAGAAAGTGACAACTAGAGCCAGACTCAAGTAACCCGTATAAAGGTCAAGCGCCTGTAAATTCTCCTATCCTTCCATTTGCCTGGTTAAACGTGTCTAAACATCTCCACACTATTATGCCTATTATGCAATGTAAACTCAATAATACCCATTAATTCAACACTACTTAGCGGTGTACCGTTTTGTGGAGCAAACCTAGCAGAATAACGAAACTAACAGAAAGAATCGATTCAAAAGATCCATTGTTCGTCATTACTACACCATCGAATATCACGTATTTAACCGGTGTACCCAGCGCTGAAGGTGCTGTACTTGTTTCAGCTCCAGAACGCGGGTACCATAAGCTTCTGACAAATATTTTGGAGTATTATAGATTCAGAGACAGCTCCCCCGGATGGATAGACGTACTCAGCTTCTACCGGGCGTCTAATGAAATGGTGGCTCCCGACGACATCGAGCTAGCGGGGGAGGACCCGGTATCAGCGATAACAAACCTGGTCAAGGGTCAACCGGGCGAGGTTTACTGTGACCTGGGTGGCGTAACATGTGAAACCAGGGACAAGTTAAAGGAATTGTGTAAGAATAATGATCTAGGCAGGATAGTCCAAGATGTTAGATCAGTTAAAGACCACTCGGAAATCCAAGCAATAAAAACTTCCATCGAGATTGCCGAGGAGGCATTCATGGAGGTCTTAAACCATATGGATACTGGAGTAACGGAGCTGGAACTGGCTGGCAAGCTTGGACTGGAAATGAGGAAACGTGGCGGGGAAAAAGAAGCTTTTCCCACTATTATAGCGTTTGGAGAGAAAGCCGCGTATCCTCATGCAATACCTGGAGAGAGAAAGCTTTCACGCGGTGAACTTGTCCTAGTGGACTGGGGTACAGTTAAGAATAATTATAATAGTGATATGACCAGGACGTTCATATTCAAATCCAGCGGAAGCGAGTCTATGAAATTCATAGAGATCGTTAATGAAGCGGTTGAAACTGCTATTGAAAAAGTGGAACCAGGTGTGAAAGCCAGTGAGATAGACGGCGCCGCACGTAAGGTTCTAGAAAAATATGGCCTGGCCTCCAAGTTTATACACGGACTAGGCCACGGAGTCGGTGTAGAGGTCCACGAAGCCCCTTATATAAGACCTGGAAGCGACACAGTGCTAAGAGAAGGAATGGTATTTACAATAGAGCCTGGAGTGTACATTCATGGAAAACTCGGCGTGAGGATAGAGGAAATGGTTGAAGTCACTAGTAAGGGTGCCAAAGTTTTAACAGGGATACCCAGAATCTTAACTTGAAGGTGTAGTAACGATGTATGTGCAGGGATCAACGGTCGTCGGTGTGAAGGTAGATGAGGGAGTTGTGGTTGCGGCAGATAAAAGATTCACTATGGGTAACTTGGTTATCAGCGGGAAGGCCAAGAAGGTACATGTTATAAAGAAAAACATTGTTCTCGGAGCCGCATGGATGTACGCTGACTCTCAGTCCATAGTAACTATACTGAAACACGAACTCGATTACTATGAAATGTCTAGTAAAACCTCGCTCTCTGTTGAGGGGACCGTTAAACTGTTATCCAAAATATTGTACTCAAGCAAAATGCTACCGTATCTAACGGAAATAATAGTAGGAGGAGTAGATTCATCTGGGCCGCACTTGTTCGTTCTAGATAGCCTTGGTGGATTCAGCGAAGAGAAAATAGCTGCTCTAGGTACAGGGGCAACCCTTTCCCTCGGCGTGCTAGAGGACAACTATCGTGAAGACATGAGTATAAGAGAAGCAGAGAAGCTTGCTGTAGAGGCTGTTAGGACTGCTCTGAAACGTGATTCATTGTCCGGCGATGGTATAGACGTGGCTGTAGTGGAGAGGAATGGGGAGTCGAGGGAATATACAATCCAGTAATCTAGGGGACGTCTGCGACCGTATAAGGCTTAGGTTCAATTCTAGAAAAGCTTTTCATGCCCAGAGGCTCCTGGCGGGAAAGGTTGTTCTGGATAACGGTTTTACTACAATAGAGAAAATAGGAGGGTTGGATCTAGCGTATTCCAGAGATAGGTCCCTTGGAGTCGCCGTGTTAGCATTAATAGACTTTCAAACCCTTGAGCTGGATAAATGCTATTATTCAGTCGCACGTACATGCATCCCCTATATCCCTGGTCTACTGGCCTTCAGGGAGATGCCTCCGGCTTCCCTACTATTGTCTAGGGCTAGGAAGCTGGGGTTTATGCCGAGCATAATCATGGTTGACGGCCATGGCATAGCTCACCCTAGAAAGCTGGGTATAGCCTCTCATATAGGAGTAGTTTTTGACATACCGACAATAGGTGTGGCCAAAAAGAGGCTCGTAGGTATAGAACAGGGCGACATGGTGGTTGATAATGAGACAGGTAAAGTTATAGCTAGAATAGTCAGGCGCGGGAAGAAGAAGGTTTATGTGAGCATAGGCCATAAAGTTTCCCTGGCAACTGCAGTGGAAATAGTGGAGAAAACATGGATTACCGGTCGATTGCCCCTGCCTACATTGGTTGCTGACAGATACACGAAAAGGCTGAAGGAAATTTTAAGCCGGGTCGAACCCGGAGAGTTCGGGGAATGCCGGTATAACAGGTTACTTGAATAAGTCACAATAGAATAAGCATACCTTCCTTATAATGTCACTGGAACTCCTTATACCTTCGAATGACTCTTTAACCGGGTAGCGTTTAACAGTGGGTTTATACCCGAGTCTAGACTCTAGTTCTTTCTCTAGGAGTGCCTCGCTAATTGTCTGATCGGGGCCTAGTACTATGACATCCGGCCTGATTTCCTCTATAGGCTTGAAAATGTCCTCCTCGTCGCCCAGACGGGCCTCGTATACATACCTTATGCTTTGAACTATTTTCAGCCTGGCACGTTCTGGTAGAACGGGTTTTCTACCCTTGTTCCGCTGCACATTAACGTCTCTCGCGATAACGACATATAGCCTACCGAAGCTCGAAGCCCACTTGAACAGTTCAATGTGACCCGGGTGGATTATGTCAAAAGTCCCTGCTAAGAACACTTTTGCCTGTTCACCTATGTGTGCCGGCCAAGATGCCTCGATTTCACCCATATATTTGAGGGAGTCTATTAAGCCCTCAGCATACGATATTGTTACCAAGCTGGTTTCTAGATCACCTTTTTCTAGATAATGCACCGAGTCTTTCAAATATCTCTTAGCCGCATCTAAGAGGGCAGGATATTTTGCTCCAATAGCTTCTTCTAAATCGCTGAGAACCTTTTCTACACCGTAAATATACCTTCTAACTCTATCGGGGTCAACCTCTCTTTTCAACGCCGCAAACACCACTGTGGAGTAACCTATGAAAACCCGTTGATACGATGGCTATAATTTTATATCCCCACCAAGAAATCCTAGAATCCTGGAGGGGCCCGTAGCTCAGCCAGGATAGAGCGGCGGGCTTTTAACCCGTAGGCCAGGAGCCTCGGCTTTGAGCTCTGGGCGGAGGTCCCGGGTTCGAATCCCGGCGGGCCCGCCACATTCCCGCCGCCCACAAGGCTCCTACTCCCTAACATGTTAAAGGGAAATCTAGATATGATCAAATTTAATAAACCCGAAGATAGACGTTTCTTGAGTTTGCAGGTGGAAGGGGGTTTATATAGAGATGACCCCATCTAAGATTAAAGTTAAGAAGAAGATCCTTGAACACGAGCTTGTCCCAAAGCATGAACTACTAAGCATAGAGGAGGCGGCTAAAGTCCTCAAAGAATATAATGTGAAACCCTACCAGTTGCCTCATATCAGTGTTAATGACCCCGTTGCTAGATTGCTCAACGCAACGCCGGGTAATATTATTAAGATCACTAGAAAGAGCCCAACAGCCGGAGAGTCTGTTGTGTATCGTATTGTCGTCGCATATTAGGGGGGTTATAGGTGGTAAATGGAGACAATAGAAAACTGAGCCAGAAAGACCTATACTACTTAGCTAGATCCTTTATCGAAGAGAAGGGGTTGTCGAGACAGCACCTCGAATCGTTCAATAGATTCGCGGAGAAAACTATCTATGAAATAGTTGAGTCGAGGAAAACCGTTCACCCAGGCCCTGCACGGCCATATTACTATGGGAGAAGACAACCAGTGGAACCCCAGTTCCCGATGTTCTCGACTAAAGTGAAAATCGGGAAGCTGAGAATCGGGAAGCCCTTGGTTAAGGAAGTAGATGGTGCAAAGAGAAGCGTCACTCCAACCGAGTGTAGGTTAAGGAATCTCACGTATAGCGTTCCCCTCTATCTGGAGATGACCCTAGTAGAGAACGGTATAGAGAGAGAGCCAGAGGAAGTGCACATTGGAGATCTACCTATAATGGTCAGATCGGTTCTAGATCCTCTCTCAGAGAAGAGTGACGAGGAGCTCGCAGAGCTGGGTGAGGACAGTAAAGACAAGGGTGGTTACTTTATTATAAACGGTAACGAGAAAGTTGTCGTAGCACAAGAAGAGCTAGCTATAAACAGGCCCCTGGTATCCATAGGCGGGGGTAGCTTCGCGGCATCTTCGAAAGTAACGTATAGCGCTAAACTCTCCTCGCTGAGCCAAGGTGTAAGAAGCAGGATTATGATTGACAGAATGGCGAACGGGACCTTTCAGGCTGTTGTAACCAGGATTAGGGGTAGAATCCCTGTAGCAATACTGTTGAAAGCCCTAGGGCTTGAAACGGATAAGGAGATCTTAATGGCTATTTCCCCGGACCCAGAGTTCCAGAACGAGTTTATACTATCGCTACTGGAGGTTTCGATGATAAGGAGTAGAGAGGAGGCCCTGGAGTTCATAGGCAACAGGGTTGCAAGCGGCCAGCCTAGAGACATAAGGATAAAACGGGCTGAAGAGATCCTCGACAACTACTTCATGCCTCATATTGGAAGATCACCGGACGAGAAAATAAGGAAACGGAAGGCCTTACTGGTCGCTGACATGATAAGACGTATAATAGAATTAATGAAAGGATATAGAGAACCAGACGATAAGGACCACTATGGAAACAAGAGACTGAGGCTTGCAGGCGACCTCATAGCAGAGGTTTTCAGGCTCGCCTACGATACTTTCCTCAACAATATGGCTAAACAGATGGAGATCCTCATAAGCCAAAGAAGGAAAATACATCTAACACAAATAGCTAGATCCGACATTATAACAGACATGTTAAAACGCAGTCTAGCCACAGGTAACTGGCCTGGTAACAGGACGGGAATAAGCCAGACTCTAGACAGGGTGAACTGGATATCCTCTCTGAGCCATTTGAGGAGAGTCGTATCTAGCTTATCTAGAACCCAGAGCCACTTTGAAGCAAGAGATCTACATGGAACCCACTGGGGGAGGCTTTGCCCGTTCGAGACACCCGAAGGGGCAAACTGTGGTTTAGTCAAGAACCTAGCATTACTCTCGTATATATCGGTAGGTTTGACAGAGCTAGATAACAGTAAACTCATAGACAAGCTGTACAAGCTAGGAGTACTACCTGTCGAGGAAGTACTAGAAAAAGCCAAGGATGATGACCCCAAAGCCATAGAAGCCCTAGGCAACTATTCAAGAGTGTTCCTGAACGGTATACCGCTAGGATTCCATCCAGACGGCCAGAAACTAGCTGAGGAATTCAGGAAGCTGAGGAGGAAAGGAGAGATCCCCTTCGAGGCCAGTATAGCTTTCATTGAAACCGGTAAAATCGGAGAAGTCTATGTAAACACTGACGCCGGCAGGCTCATGAGACCGCTCATCGTGGTGGAGAACGGTCAGCCGAAGCTGACTAAGAAACACATAGAGAAGATAGTCAAGGGAGAAATTAGCTTTACAGACCTAGTAAAGGAGGGAGTAATAGAATACTTAGACCCAGAGGAAGAGGAGAACGCTTACGTAGCACTATACCCTGAGGATGTTACTGAAGAGCATACACACTTAGAGGTATGGATTCCTGGTATATTTGGAGTAGCTGCATCTACAATACCGTTCTTAGAGCACAACCAGAGCCCGAGGAACACTTACCAGTCAGCCATGGCCAAGCAGGCCCTAGGGTTATACGCGGCCAACTACAAGCTTAGAACAG
>JALUZI010000253.1 GCA_027012045.1 Desulfurococcales archaeon | reverse complement strand
ATCGTATATCGTTGCTTTATATGTAGTGTTTGAATCGCCGAAAGCCCCAAGTGTAACCATCTTCCCCTGGGTATCGAGGTATGCCTCGAAAACGGTTAGGCCCTCGACAAGTGTAGCCCAGCGCTCGGCTAGTTTGACACCGTTGAAATCTTCTACAACCCTGTTGCACACACCCTTCAAGCTGTGGGGGTCAATTATCCAAGAGGACATCCTGACACCTGCCTTTGGGAATACGAGCATAGAATACACTGGATCGTTAATGTTGAAGTGGATTTTGAATAGTACCCTCGAAGATCTCCCGGCCCCCAGTATTTTAGAGTCGCTCCTCACGGCGAGGGGTTTACTGTCTATGAACCCGTATCTGTCGAACACGACTATAACCATGTCTCCATTGCCGCTTGGGAGTCCACCCATAACTTTGTCGAGGTTGAAAGTGCTTTGACCGTTATTGGCGAATCTTACCTCAAGGAAGAAGTCTCCTAGATTACTGGCCTGCTTCAGGCTGTACGATACTGTTATATTGGGGTATTCAGGGAAGACTGTCCTGTTCAGGCTTACAGGGTTCCATTCACACTCCATTCCACCTGTAAAGCCTTGTGTGCGGCCTCTGGATCCCATGAAGAAGAAAACTGCCAGTTCTCCAATTATTATTGCGAGTAGGAATATGCCGAATGTAAGTATCAAGAGCTTCCTCCTATTCATCCTCACTAGAAGCCACCTACCTCTGGACTAACCCTAATAACTACGATTAAGCCCGTGTCAGGTTTAAATAGAAATACCGGAGTAGCGGATAGAGTTCCCCGATTTAGGTGAAAATCGCCTTAGCACATTTAAAATCCTTGTCAAACCACAATCCGTTAATTGCAAGCGTCCACTGGGACGCTCACGTTTAGAGAGGTGGATCAGCTATGTCTAAAATACCGTGTACGCCGGAAGAGATTAAACTGCCTGCAGAGGGTGAGCTGATAAGATTCGAGAACGGCCAGTACATAGTTCCCGACAAGCCGATAATAGCCTACATCGAGGGCGACGGTATAGGGCCTGAAATCGTGAATCACAGCATAAAAGTCATCAACGCAGCGGTTGAGAAGGCCTATGGCGGTAAGAGGAAGATAGTCTGGTACGAGATTGCTGCAGGAGAGAAAGCACAGCAGCTCTGCGGCGAGCTCCTGCCGAAGGGGACGCTGGAAGCTATTAAAATAACGAAGCTAGCCGCGAAGGGCCCCCTTACAACGCCGGTTGGAGGAGGGTTCAGGAGCCTCAACGTAGCCATTAGAATGGCGCTGGACCTCTACGCTAACATAAGGCCCGTCAGGTACTACGGACAGCCAGCCCCCCATAAGTACGCTGACAAGGTTGACTTCGTGATATTCAGGGAGAACACTGAGGACCTCTATAAGGGTATAGAGTGGGAGATGGGTAGCCCCGAAGCACTCAAGATAATTGACTTCATCAAAAAGGAGTTCGGTATAGAGATAAGGAGGGACTCTGGCATAGGGATAAAGCCCATATCAGAGTTCGCTACAAAGAGACTGGCGAGGAAAGCCCTCCAGTGGGCTATAAAGAACAAGATACCCGTTGTAACGATAATGCATAAGGGTAACATAATGAAGTACACCGAAGGAGCCTTCATGAAGTGGGCTTACGAGGTTGCTGTGAACGAGTTCAGGGACTATATTGTTACCGAGCAGGAGCTCTGGGAGAAGTACAACGGCCAGATGCCTGAGGGGAAGATACTCGTCAACGACAGGATAGCTGATAACATGCTACAGCAGATAATAACAAGGCCATGGGACTACAAGCTAATACTTGCACCCAACATCAACGGTGACTACATAAGCGACGAGGCAAACGCCCTCGTTGGAGGAATAGGTATGGCCGCCGGGCTTAACGCCGGTGACGAGCTAGCCGTGGCAGAGCCCGTCCACGGGACAGCCCCCAAGTACGCCGGTAAAGACGTTGCAAACCCGACTGCAGAGCTACTCTCAATGAGCCTCATGGTAAGCCAGCTAATGGGATGGAGCGAAGTAGGCAAACTCGTAGAGGAGGCCCTCAGGAGGGCCATCAGGGACAAGAAGGTAACCCAGGACCTCGCGAGGCACATGCCTGGAGTAACACCTCTGAAGGCCAGTGAGTTCAGAGACGCCCTCATAGGGTACATAGAGGAAATAGAGCTCTAACCCGTTTCTCCCTAATCTAACCAACCCTCCACAAGTTTTTGAACCCCTCAACTCCAATATTCATCTCCATTGGGATCCCATCATTAACCCACAGAAGCATTTGTATATGAGAATAAACCCTGTTTCCACTAGTGGGATAACAAAACACATATATATAGAAGAACCCGCAACAATTAACCCACACCAAGAACAAATCCAATATAAGAAAGGAGGGATTAACCCGTGAACCGGAAAACCCGAGCCATGTCAACCACAGCCATAGCCACCATAATAATCATACTCATAATAATAGGCGTCGCAGCCGCCTACTACGCAACAAAGGGAGGCGGCACAACATCAACAACACCTCAAACCACATCCACTTCACAAGCCACGGGAGGCGCAACCACCACCTCCTCCCAGCCAACGACATCGTCTTCCACAGCCCCTTCGACAACAACAAGCTCTACCGCACAGGCCAAGTATAAGGACACACTGGTAATAGGAGTCACAGACAAAGTAACAGACCTAGACCCAGCTAACGCGTATGACTTCTATACATGGGAAGTACTCTCTAACATAATGAGCGGACTGGTAAAATACAAGCCCGGCACATCACAGATAGTACCCGACCTAGCGACTAACTGGACCGTCTCGGAAGACGGGAAGGTCTGGACGTTCAAGCTGAGGCACGACGCTAAATTCCCAGACGGTACGCCGTGCACTGCACAGGACGTTGTGAGGAGCATCAAGAGAGTCATGGCGCTCAACGGAGACCCCTCATGGCTAGTCACATCATTCGTCCAAGACGTCAAGGCCGTAGACGACTACACAGTCCAGTTCACCCTCAAGAAGCCGGTCAGTTATTTCCTCGCTCTACTAGCTACACCGCCTTACTACCCGGTTAGCCCACAATATCCTAACGATAAGATTGTGAGCGACGCTACATGGGGAGGATGCGGACCTTACATGATTAAGACTTGGGAGAGAGACGTCCAGCTGGTACTGCAGGCGAACCCATACTACTACGGGCCGAAGCCTAAGACTCAGACAATAGTTGTGAAGTTCTACAGTGACGCGAACAGCCTCGAGCTGGCGCTCAGGAACCACGAGATAGACATCGCCTGGAGAACGCTGAACCCCGAGCAGATACAGAACTTCAAGAAGGATAAGAACTTCAAGGTAATAGAGGTCCCTGGAAGCTATATTAGATATGTAGTTATAAACACTAAGATGAACCCGACGAGCAATGTCCTAGTGAGACAGGCGTTGGCGGCGGCAGTGGATAGGAACGATATATCCCAGACAGTGTTCCTAGGCATGGTCCAGCCGCTATACAGCATGGTACCCATGGGACTCTGGAGCCATGTGGACGTGTTCAAGCAAAAGTATGGAGACGCAAACATACAGCTGGCAAAGCAGCTACTCCAGAAGGCCGGGTACAGTGAGAGCAACAAGCTCCACATAACACTATGGTACACGCCTACACACTACGGTGACACAGAGGCGGATCTAGCCCAGGTACTCGCAGACCAGTGGGAAGCAACCGGAATGATCAAGGTAGACATTAAGAGCGCGGAGTGGGCCCAGTACACTAAACAGCTCAGGAACGGCACTATGATGGTAAGCCTACTAGGATGGTACCCCGACTATATTGACCCAGACGACTACCTGACACCGTTCCTCCACACCGGAGACAACAGCTGGACAGGCACAGGCTACAGTAACCCAACCGTTGACAAGTTACTCGATAAAGCCGCTATTCTAACAGACCAGAACCAGAGGGCACAGCTCTACGAGCAGGTCCAGCAGATACTTGCTGAGGACGTGCCGTTCATACCTCTGATACAGGGTAAGCTGTTCATGGTGACAACGCCTAATGTCGGCGGAGTAACGCTAGGCCCCACGATGCTACTGCCCTACTACCTGCTATACGCCACCACCGGATAACCCTATCATCCCCTCTTTTTTAATTCCAGAACATTTGGACTAGCGTGATCTCTACCGTGGTTGTATATTTAGAGGTGAGCTCTCTTTTATAGGTCCCGGAAACATTCTAGGATTGTTTAATCGAGGGATAACGGTGGGACATAATGGCTAGAGGAATAGGCCAGTACATACTCGTTAGAGCACTCATGATAATACCAACAGTCCTTATACTCTACACTGTGGTCTTCATAATACTCAGAATCCTACCCGGCGACCCTATCACGGCTATTCTCGGTACAAAGAACATTCCACCAGAGCAGCTGGCTGCGCTTAGGAAACAGCTCGGCCTAGACCAGAGCCTTGTAACCCAGTATTTCGACTACCTGTACAAGGCAGCCTTCCACCTAGACTTCGGTACAAGCATGACCATTAGAGGAAGGCCCATATGGGAGGATATAAAAACCAGGTTCCCCAGGACGCTGGAACTCACCCTCTATGGATTCACAATAAGCGTCATACTCGGTGTTCTAACAGGGCTTATCGCGGCGAAGAAAGGGGGGAAAATCGATCTTAGCATGAGAATATACAGCATAATAGCCTATACCCTCTTCATACCATGGTTTGGTCTAATGCTCCAGTTGATATTCGGCATATGGCTAGGATGGCTCCCCACAAGCGGTATTCTAGACGCGGGGGTCCACATTAAACACATAACAGGCATGAACACCCTGGACGCCCTTCTAACAGGTAACTGGACAGGGCTCAAAAGCGCGTTGAGACACATCATTCTACCGAGCCTCACACTAGGCATTGTGCTCAGCGGGGCTTACACAAGGT
>JALUZI010000252.1 GCA_027012045.1 Desulfurococcales archaeon | reverse complement strand
GACTAGGTCAGCAGTCTCTACTGCAGCTCTGACATTATCAGGCATTTCCTCCAGGAAGGTCCCAGGATACCTGTTACCCGTTCCGATGATCGGCACGTCTATTCCGAGGTATCCGGCTAGCCACTCTGCTTCTCCAGCCGTTATGTCGGTCTCGTATGGCAGGCTCCTAGCTATGTAGACGACTTCGTATCCTAGGCTTCTCAGCATCTTACCGGCTAAGAGGTCTACGACTGCTTCCCCGGCATTGTCGAGTATGTAGACTATCCTCCCGAGATCCAGCTGCGGTGTGTCCAGGATTACTGTTTCCTCCCAGCCTGAGAGGATGTCTGTCAGAGTGTACTCGTAGCCAGCCATCCCCCAGTCTACAGCGTTTGCAGCGGCTAGTACCGGGAGTATTTCCCGGAAACCCTTCCCCTCGAAGAGGTTTTCGGGGAGCGCCTCAGCCACACTTGCGTTCAGCTCCTTCTTCTCCTTCTCCAACGGGTCGCGGCCAAGCCTCTCGACCAGCAGGCTGTAGGACTCCACGAAAACCCTCGTCCTGCCGTCTATGCTTGCCCGTGAAACATATTCGCTGAGCTCCTCGGCTGAGAGAACACCGTACTTGCTCCTGGAACCCAGGAGGCACTCCCTGCAGTGGACAGGGTGGATGAAACCCTTGAATCCATCCATTACCAGTGCAACCCCGCGTTCAGCCCGAAGCCTTGGAGACACAATAATATTTCCGAGACCAACATAATATATTAACCGTGTAAGCCATGCCTGACATTCTCGTATACGACATAGGTACAACTGCGATAAAGGCGGCACTGGTGGACCTTGAAACACTCCACGTCCACAAGTCGGTCTCGACCAGTATCCCCATGAAGTATCCTAGCCCCAGGGAGGCGGTGATAGACCCTGTGGAGCTATGGGGGAAGGTGGCCGAGGCCTCCCGCGAGCTAGCTGGAAACGGGACCCTGAAGCCCGAGGCTGTAACCATAATATCCCAAATGGCCGGAGTACTCCCAGTAGACAAGGACATGAAACCCCTCATGGACATCATGACATGGCTAGACGTCAGGGCAGCCGGGTACCCCAAGGAACTCTTCAGGGGACCAGTGAAAATATCGGGCTACAACATAATCCACGTCCTGAAATTCCTGCGGATAACAGGCGGAGCACCCAGCAAAACAGGCAAAGACCCGATATCCAAAATACTCTGGCTCAAGCATGAAAAGAGAGATGTCTGGGGCAAAACGAGATGGATACTAGACGTCAAGGGATACCTAACAAGCGTGATGACACACCGCCGGGTCACGACACTGGACGAGGCAAACCTGACCTGGCTCATGGACACTAGGAAAGGCCGCTACGGTTGGAGCAGGGAGATCCTATCACTATATAATATACCTGAAAGCATACTACCCGAGATAGTCGAGCCTACACGTATAGTAGGAGAACTAAAAGAAGAAGCGGCAAAGCAACTCAAGGTAAAACCTGGGACACCCGTTGTAGCAGGTGCAGGAGACGTTGTCGGAGTAGCCTCAGGGTCGGGGGCGACTAGGCCGGGGGAGACCCACCTCTACATCGGGACGAGCAACTGGCTTGCCGCACATGTGGAGGAGAGGAAAGTCGACATAAGCCATTACATGGGAAGCCTCGTTAGCGCTATACCGGGAAGGTACCTTTTCATAGCAGAGCAGGAGGTCGCTGCAGGCGCCCTTGAATGGCTGTTGGACAGGTTGAAGTGCACAGGAGAGGACAGGTATGCCTGCCTGGGGGAGATGGTCTCCAAGTCTCCTCCCGGTAGCAGGGGATTACTGTTCGCCCCGTGGATGTACGGTGAGAGGAGCCCTATAGACGACGAGTACGTTAGGGGCGTAATGCTCAACCTATCCCTGAGCCACGGGGACCACGATTTGGCTAGGAGTGTTGTTGAGGGCGTAGCGTATAACATCAGGTTCGCATATGAATACTATAAGAGGCACATAAATGCCACATCCGGCATTAACATTGTCGGCGGTGGGGCGCTACTCGACGAGTGGTGCCAGGTAATCAGTGATTTACTCGGCGTCCAGGTTAGGAGGACTGTTCAGCCCCGGATGGTGGGTATCCGCGGGGGCGGGGTTATAGCCGGTGTTGGAACCGGCTTCTACAAAGGGTTCGACGAGGCTTCTAAGCTGGTGGGTGTGGACAGGGTTTTCGAGCCTGACAGTGGTCGGGGGAGGCTTTACGGTGAGAGGTACAGGTTTTATGTTAAGATGTATAGGAGTCTGAGGAAGCTGTTCAGGGAAATGAATAAAAATATCGATTAGCTAAATATAGAAGGCGGAGGTGCCCCTCCAACATTGACCCCAACAGACGTCCTGTCCAGGCTAAAAGAACTCTCCGAAGCGGACATGAACCCCCACAACGGGAGAATGTTCGGACACATCTATGAAACCGGAGACCCCCAGCTGAGAACCATAGCAGAAGAAGCCTACAAAATGTACATGTGGAAGAACATGCTAGACCCCACGGTATACCCGAGCATAATAACACTGGAAAAAGAGCTAGTCAGGGGAATAGGCAGATACTTCAACCTCCCGGAGAACGGAGCCGGAACATTCACATACGGCGGAACTGAAAGCATCCTGTTAGCAGTACTAGGAGCAAGGGAGCACTACAGGAGGAAGAAAGGGAGAACAAGCACGATGGAAATAGTTCTCCCCGAAACAGCGCACCCAGCATTCCACAAGGCAGCCCACCTACTAGGCGTTAAAACCCGGGTAGTAAAGGTAGACCGGGAAGAATACACCGTGAACCCCGAAGCGATCGCCAGCTCGCTCACAGAGGAAACAGGTATGATAGTCCTGAGCGCCCCCAACTACCCGTTCGGGACAATAGACCCCATAAGAGAGGTCAGCGAGCTAGTGGAGAACAAGGACACCTGGATACACGTCGACAGCTGCATAGGAACAATACTCCCATTCCTAAGGCTCGAAGGAGCAGAAGTCCCGCCGGCAGACTTCACCATAGAGGGAGTCACGAGCATAAGCACCGACATGCACAAATACGGGTACTCTCCTAAGAACGGGTCCCTCATATTCTTCCGTGACAGGAAGCTCAGGGAGCACACGTTGTTCACCTACAGCAGATGGGCCGGGTACCCCCTGGTAAACACAACAATACTCTCATCGAGAAGCGCGGGGAGCCTAGCCGCGTCATGGGCGGTATACCGCTATCTAGGAGAGGAAGGCTACAGGCTTAACGCGAGGAAGGTATGGAGAGCCAGGGACAGCATAATTAATGGCCTCAGAAAACTCGGGTACACGGTCCAGGGGAACCCTCTTGGCGGAGTATTCTCATTCACAAGTAGCGATGTCAACGTTTTCATCCTCGCGGAAGAGATGAGGAAGAGGAAATGGTATATACAAGCACAGCCCGGCTCCCAGCACCTGGGATACATGCCCAGCATACATATGACGATAGCGCCGATACACGAGTCACTAGTAGACGAGTTCCTTAAAGACCTAGCCGAAGCAACCGGCGAGATCAGAGGAAAGCCTCTGCCGCCGGCGAGAGCACTCGAGTTCGCCGAGAAGACAGGATTGTTCGAGCTCGCATCCAAAGACCCCACAAGAGCCATGGACGCCCTCGCAGAGGCGATCGGCTTGGATAAGGGGGCAATAGGGGATGAGGCCTTGGTTAACGAGCTTATCCACCTGTTCCCCCCTGAAATGGTTGAGGAAGTGTTGAAGTACTTCATCAGCTACGTATACAGCTAACCCCTCATCCTAGACTCAACATATTTCTCAGCTACCCTGAGGAACTCCCTCATCCAGAACGGTATATCAGGAGGCACCCTGCTGGTCACCAGGTTCCCGTCCACGACGACAGGCTCGTCGACCCAAGTGGCTCCAGCCGCCTCTAAGTCGTCCCTTATACCTGGGTAACTGGTCAGCCTCCTCCCACGGATCTTCCCCGCGGTTACAAGTAGCTGGGGGCCGTGGCATATTGCCGCTACAGGCTTACCTGCATCCATGAAACTAGCGACAATCCTTCTCGCCTCCTCCCTGCAGTAAAGCCTAATCCTCTCAGGCCCTCTGCCCCCAGGGAGAACCAAGACGTCATACTCCCCTGGATCAACATTCTTCAAGGGCAGCGTGGCTTCTACCTGGTGCCCGTGTTTCCCGGTTACACTCTTCCCTCCAGGGGTTGCTATATGGGTTATGTAACCTGCTTCCTGTAGCCTGTAGTACGGGTACAGTACTTCTATATCCTCGAATCCCTCCGCTGTTAAAATCAGGGCTGTAGGCATAGTGTCCACCTCTCATACTAATAATAGATAGTGTACGGGGAGTTATATCCTGTACCCTGGCCTGAGGGGTGTAGCTGTAGTTGGGGGATCCGGAGATAAGGGAGAAGTACGATGCTACCGCTGGGAGTTACGACAGTATCTACAAGGCGGAGCAGTTTGAGAAATACATGGTCGCACTTTCCAAGATAAGGCCTAGGGGAGTGGTGCTTGACGCCGGGTGTGGAACAGGTTTATTCGCCGAGTACCTTGCACCCCTGGGCTATTTCGAGTCCGCGATCGACCTGTATATATGCCTCGACTATAGCTGGGGGATGCTGGAGATCGCCGCGAAACGGCTCTCCAGGGTATGCCCGGGTAAGTGTGTCGTGGTCCAAGGGGACATTGAGAGTATCCCGTTGAGGGATGCCAGTGTAGACCTTGCCTACAGTTTCACCGTTGTCGATCTGGCGGTGTCGAAGGAGAAGGCTTTAGCTGAGCTTGATAGGGTTACTAGGAGAGGATTCGTAGTCAGCTTCCTGAAGAAGCTCCCGTATAAAGACGCGTTCCTCGGCAGGCTCAAATATCTCGGGGCCTCGTCTAAAGACGTTATACTCTACAAGCCCAAAACTCTGGTGAGGTCATAGAAATACTCCGGGCATATCCTGTCACCGCAGAACTC
>JALUZI010000251.1 GCA_027012045.1 Desulfurococcales archaeon | reverse complement strand
GTACTTCGCCGCCTCCCTCGCTACACGGTGCACAGTGTAGGGGTCTCCGCCTTTCGCTATTACCCCGGTGCTGGTTTTCACCCAGTCGAACCCTGTCCCAGCGGCTTTCTCGACGAGGGCGGCAAGCTCGCCGTCGCTGAGGAGCTGTGCTTCCAGTATGAGCTTGCCCTCCGCGCCCGCCTCGTGTATAACGTCTATAATGCTCTGCAAGTGGTCCTCTACCATGCTCCACTCCCCGCTCTTGACCAGGTGGAGCGGGGCCACGATGTCCACTTCGGCGATACCGGTCCTCAGAACAGTCTTCAGAGCCCTCACGCAGGACTCGGTCGAGTAGTATGGGTGTGGGAAGCAGAAGACTGTGCAGAGCCTCCCGTGCCTCCCGTAGCCCCTCTCAGCCAGTATCTCCGCGTGGTGCGGGGGGAGCATAGCGCAGTGGAATCCTTCCTCGAAGCTCCTTATAGCGAAGTCTTCCGCTTCCTCCAGGGTCAGTGTTGGCTGTAGGTTAGTGTTGTCTATCATTGAGAGGAGGGCTTCCTTGCTCTCAAGGTACTTGCATGGGGAGAATTGTTTCAAGGCTTGACACCAATGGCTCGGTTTATCGTCAATTTATATTCTATCGCTTCGGGTATTAAAGCGGTTATATCCTCTCCTCCAGCTTGCCGCCTGTCACTATGCTGGAGGCGAGCGTGGCTATCAGGGCTGTGAACATTATGCCAGCGGCTACCGGTGGGTGTATGAGCCCCGTCTTCAACCCGCTATAGGCTATTATAGTGGAGACGGTTAGCCTCGCGCCGAAAACGTTGGAGAGGCGGAGGCTCCTTACACCGGATAGCAGGCGGAGCCCCGCGTAGCTCGCGAGGACTTTTACGGGGTAGCTGGCTAGGAATAGTACGATCGACGGGACTAGTACTCCCTGGACTCCGGCGCGGCTTATGAGGAGGCCTGCGCTCGTGAAGAATATGGGTGCTAGGAACCCGAAGGTTATAGTCGAGGTTTTGGAGGCTATTACCTCCTTGTCGGGGCTGGTGGAGAACGCTACGCCGAGGAGGAACGAGAACAGTATACCATGTATCCCGGCCACCTCGCTGAAGAGGGTGACCACGAGAACCAGGGCCAGTATGAGCCGGGTCTCAGCCTCGAACGCTATCCTCGGAAGCCTCCTTATCAGCCGGGCGGTGAGCCAGGGAACTATGATGAGGGACGCAACGTAAACAGCGAGTATCTTCGAGGGCTTGAACACCACCGCGGTGTAGGCC
>JALUZI010000250.1 GCA_027012045.1 Desulfurococcales archaeon | reverse complement strand
GGGGCAGTGTTCACAGGCTCCTAAACACTCTGAACCCGGATGTGGTTGTCGACGTGAGGCCCAGCGTTTACAGCGACCCTGACCTTGAGATATACGCGCTGCAGCCCAGGCTCGAGTACCACATTGTCACGGCGAACAAGGCCCCTCTCGCAGTGGAGCCCAGCCTACTCACTGGCAACCCGTACCGGGAGAGGATTCATTACAGGGCCACCTTCATGGCTGGAACACCCCTATTCGACCTGTTAACATACGGTCTGGCCGGGAGGAGTGTGGCTAGTGTACGGGGAGTATTCAACACTACCACGACATATATGCTCACCCTAGCCTCCAGAGGAGCCAGTTACGAGGAAGCACTAGGCAAGGCAGTAGAGGAGGGAGTGGCGGAGCCTGATCCAAGCATAGACGTGGACTGCATAGACCCGGCGGCGAAAGCCTCGATAATAGCAGCTACCCTAGGATACGAGGTCCCCCTACACATGGTTAGGAGGATTGGGCTCAGGGAGCACTGGGGGACTGGGGGTTTCGCTAGGTGCGTAAGCAGGATCGAGAGGAGAGACGGGTCTGCCTATGTTTCCGTCGGCCCGGAGGAGATCCCGGAGGGTGATCCTTTGAGGCTGGCTGTTGGAAAGAGGAATGTAGCTGTTGTTAGTGTGGACGATGGGAACGAGATAATACTGTCAGGGAGTGGGGGAGGCCCCGTGCAGACAGCTATGACACTATTCTCCGACATAGTAAAAGCTAGCCGGGGCCTTTGGTAGTTCTCCTATCTAGGGTGTTCAAAGCTTTAACAGGGATACCTGTTTTTCCCTCGAGACCATGTACAAAACGGCGTGTCGAGCTTTCGCCCGGAGTCTAGCTGGGTGGAAAGTGGAAATAAAATAAATGAAAATATGTAAGCGTGATGAGTTGATTCCCAATGGGTTTACCTGGTCAGGTTCTTCCTTACTAGCGGCTCCATGTTAGCCATGCTGTTGTTTATCCTCTGGGGGCTCACCAGTGGTAGCATGGCCAGCCTCCAGCCGGCGTTCCTCTTTTTCATGGTTTGTTTCACCGGGTTGCCCCCTTTCACCCGTAGCCTTTATAAACGTTTCCACTGGGTGGAATTGTGATACAATGGGAAATGCATGGGAGCCACATCTAACGGGTTCACTGGGCTCCTCGGCGCTGTTTGACAGGGCTGTCTGCTCGGATGGTAATACCCTTTAATCCCCGCGCGTATGAAGGGTTCATGTTTAATTCCGGGAATGCCCACTAGTCAAGCCTCCTGGAGGGATAAGCCTTGGCCGAAGGCAAACTGGTAACCGACCCGCGGGAAGCAGCGGCCATACTGGAGAACGCTAGGGTCATAGCCGTCATAGGAGCTTCGGGAACACCCGGGAAGGACGCCTACAACGTGCCTATTTACCTGTTGGAGCATGGGTATAGGGTTATACCGGTTAACCCCAAGAGGAGGGAGCTCTACGGCTTAGCGAGCTATCCATCGTTCAACAGTATACCTAGAGAGCTCAGGGCCAGGATAGATATTGTCGACGTATTCAGGCCTAGAACGGAGGCCCTTCAAGTAGTCCGCCAAGTCGAGGAGGGAAGGATTGATGGCTCCCCAAGGGTAGTATGGTTCCAGCTTGAGACGGATAGCGATGAAGCAGTAGAGTACGCTTTGGAGAAGGGGTTCACTGTGGTTAGGGGTCTGTGTATTAAGAGGGTTCACATGGCTTGGCTAGCGCGTTGACGGCTTGGTTGCGGTATATTATTTATATGCTGCCCGTCTACACTGATATCCCGTGAGGCAAGCGTTAAACGATAGGTATGGTATGAGGTGTTGGATGTGAGTGTAAACTACGCTACACTGGGAGACCTTAAGAAGGGTAGCTACATTGTGATAGACGGTGAGCCCTGCAGGATAGTGGACATGACAAGGGCCAAGCCCGGGAAGCACGGTAGCGCGAAGGCAAACGTTACAGCTATATGCGTATTCTCGGGTAACAAGAAGAACTTCGTCGCACCCGTTGACACTCAGGTCCAAGTCCCTGTTATAGAGAAGCACATAGCACAGGTCCTAGCTGACATGGGGAACCAAGTCCAGCTCATGGACATGGAGACCTACGACACATTCGAAGTAGAGAAGCCGACTGATGACCCCCAGCTAGCAGAGAGGCTCCAGCCGGGTGTAGAGGTGGAGTACTGGCTTATCATGGGCAGGCCGAAAATCATAAGGATAAGAAGCAGCTCCCATTAAAACCCTCTTATTTCCCCTACTCAAACCTCCAGAGGAAGGTTCACACACTATTTATTATACTCTGAAACCATCTTATTCTTTGATGAGCGTTGAGAGAACAGGCAAGATGGTGGATACTATCCGCTAAAAGGGACCTAGAGAGAGCCAGACATAGCCTGGAAATAGGTGACCGGGTAGGAGCAGTATTCTGGTCCCAGCAGGCCGCAGAGAAAGCTTTGAAGGGCCTACTTCTCCACTTCAAAGGAGGATTCCCCAAGACACATAGCATTCGAAGGCTATTCGAGGAACTAGGGTATAACCTCGGTCTATCAGAGGAGGAGCTGGAAGAGGCTTACGAGCTCACCCAGTACTACCATCTATCCAGGTACCCGGATATTGTGGAGGGTGTACCGGATGAAGCAATCAGCAGGAAGTCAGCCGGGGAAGCGGTGGCTATCGCTTCGAGAATTGTCGAAGCGTCGGAGAGAGCGGTGGAAGAAGAGGATTGAAGAGATAAAGGTCTGGGTCAGGGATCTCGTGGATGAGCTTAGACAGCATGGGATCCGAGTTGAACAGGTACTCCTCTTCGGTAGCTATGCGAGAGGCGACTATGCCGAGTCGAGCGACATCGACCTTATCATAGTATCTGATGACTGGGCTAATACAAGTTTGAACGAGAGACTCTCAATCCTATACAGGATCTGGGATAAACCCCTAGACGCGACGTTCATACCGGTGACCAGGGAGGAACTAGAAGCGAAGAGTGAGACAAGTATAGTCATAAAGGACGCGCTAAAATATGCCCTGGAGATCTACCCGTAGCCACCGGCCACCCTCGCATTTAAAGCCGTCGGCCCTGAAATAAGGGTTACTGGGTAGTGGTGCAGTAGACCTTGGTGCTGGACGGCCTGAAGAACGCGGTGACGAAGTTCCTACGTGGAACAGGGAGCTACGAGAAGAGTGTGAACGAGTTCATCAAAGACCTCCAGAGAGAACTAATCAAGTCCGATGTGAACGTTAAGCTCGTCCTCGAGCTCACCAGGAAGATCAAAGAGAGAGCCCTCAAAGAATCCCCTCCCCCAGGGGCTAGTAGGAGGGACTGGTTCATAAAGATCGTGTACGAGGAGCTGTCAAACCTTTTCGGCGGCGACAGGGAGCCCCAGGTCAAGCCGCCTAGGACTCCATGGGTCATAATGCTGATAGGCGTCCAGGGATCAGGTAAGACAACCACAGCGGGCAAGCTGGCATACTACTACAGGAGGAGGGGCTACAAGGTAGGACTAGTGGCGGCTGACACTCACAGGCCCGGGGCGTACGACCAGCTGCGCCAGCTGTCTGAGCAGGTTGGAGCAATGTTCTACGGGGAGCCTGGAGAGAAGGATGCCGTGGGAATAGCGAGAAGGGGTGTCGAGAAGCTCAGGGAGAAGGGTGCGGACATCATCATAGTGGACACGGCGGGCCGCCACGGCTACGGTGACGAGGAGTCACTCCTAGACGAGATGGAGATGATCGCCCGGGAGATAAAGCCTGACGAGGTCATCCTTGTTATAGACGCGGCCATAGGCCAGAAAGCCTATGACCTGGCGAAGAGGTTCCACGAGAGAACACCGGTCGGCGCTATCATCGTTACAAAGCTTGACGGAACAGCGAGGGGCGGAGGAGCCCTATCCGCCGTGGCCGCCACAGGGGCAGGGATCAAGTTCATCGGTACAGGGGAGAAGATAACCGAGCTGGAGGCCTTCAAGCCTAAGCGTTTCGCCGGGAGAATCCTGGGAATGGGTGATATCGAAGCACTATTGGAGAGGCTGGAGGCGCTTGAAGAGGCGGAGGAGCTTGAGAAGAGAACACAGGAAATGATGGAGGGCAAGATAAACATGCGGCTGATATACCACCAGCTCAAAGGCATGAGGAAAATGGGGCCCCTAAGCAAGGTCCTCCAGATGGTCCCCGGTCTCAGCATGTTCAAGATAGACGCTGCTAACGCTAAGCTTGGGGAGGAAAAGATTGACAGGTGGCTCGCCATAATAGAATCCATGACCTACAGGGAGCTGGACAAGCCTGAGATAATCGATAAGAGCAGGATGCGCCGCCTAGCATTCGGTAGCGGGACGAGCCTAGAGGACGTCCGCGAGCTCCTAGCATACTATGATAACCTGAAGAAGATGATGAAGCAGCTTAAGAGGCGTAAGAGGCTCCTCAGAAAACTAGGGGGAGGCTTCGGGGTATAAACACCTTAACGGAGGGAGGAAAGGTTAGAGTCCACGTACTCCTCGGGAACCACAAGCCCAGGGTTACCGCAGGATTCCTGGTGGCGTCCCTCCTGTTAAGCCATGGAGTCAGGAGGGACGCGGCCGCAGTCTTCGAGCATTCAGGGAGGTACGTTGTCGTTAGCGGTGAGAGAGTGAGGCACCTAAGGCCCGACCAGGACAGTGCCGAAGGCTATATTAGAGCTGTGCTCCACGGTAAAGCCAGTCATCTGGGAGCAGTCATTAAAGATGAACTGCCCTTACATGAGCCTTGTCTAAACGTCACCATTAGCGATGGAGCAGACATATTCGGGTTAGACTTGCGGAAATACAATAGCTTCATATACAGTGGAAGACTAGATGAATGCGACACCGGGTTCATAGGCCCTGAACTCCCCCTCCAAGCCCTTCCCGCTATAGTGAACATATTATTGGACAGGATGCTTGTGAGCTGACACAGTCTTGTCCGGTAAATTCCCATACGAGAAGTATAGAAA
>JALUZI010000249.1 GCA_027012045.1 Desulfurococcales archaeon | reverse complement strand
TCAGCCTCTACCAGTTCCTCGAGAGCCGCAAGTAAGTACTTTAATGCTTTTTTCCTATCTCTATGTCTAACATAAGTTTGTATAGGAATTGCCTGTGCCAGCTTTTTGAAACCTATTTGGATTTCTCTATTTTCTCCGAGCCTTTTGGCCAGCAGGAAGTGAAGCCTTCGAGCAATAGGTTTCTTCAGCTTCTGGTGTTTCTGGAAATCCAGGTATTTGTAATAACCTTTAGCTATGGATTCTACGATCTCCTTGCTAAATACAACGTATGTTGTTTCTCTCGCTCTTTGCCGTGGTAATTCAGATTCTTTCGTCCAGTAAGAACCCTCGTCAAGGAGTCTCAAAGTTTTATCTATATAAATCCCGCCTTTTCTAAAGGACTGGACAAAATCGTAAGTAGTGGCCTTAAGTCTATCTATTGCCATGCGAATCCTCTTTTTATCTCCAGTATTAGCAATATCCGCAAGTTCTCTTATAGTGAAATGTACTTTTTTAGGGAATATCCCTGTTTTTTGAAATTCTTTAGTAGCTTTCCAGAGGAGATAAAGAAAGATAGTTGCATCAAGAGAATCTGGCATACCCATCGGGGGTGGTAAAATTCTTATACCTCTATCTTTCGTCACCCAAATGGTAACTTCCTGATTTAACGGTTTAGGAGAATAGTCCTGGGTAGTAAAAAAAGGCATTTCCATAATGTTGCCTTCTACGGCAACAAGATCTTTTGGGTCGGACTTTTTCTTTTCCATGAACCCTCCATAGCCATCTAAAAGCTATCGACTTAAATTATATTTATTATAGCGTATTTTATCAACCCTATCGAGTAATATGGACTATGGCAGTCGAGTAATATGGACTATGGCAGTCGAGTAATATGGACTATGGCAGTCGAGTAATATGGACTATGGCAGTCGAGTAAGGTGTCAGGAATCCCGCATTAAATCAGACGTTTCCAGACCCCTTAAAACATATATATAAAACACTTATTAAAACATTTTTTAAAACAACAACAACAACATATAGGGTGATGATGTTGTTGAAATTATTGAAAAATGAAACTATAGTCAAAATTACAACTGCGATACTAACAGATAAATTAGCGGTATTACCAGTGTTACCTCTATGACCACAGCAGTTCAGTAATTTTATCTTTCTTGCATGAATACAGCGTTTCCCTGCCTTATCATACCCTCAGTTTTATCCCCCAAACCAATTCACGATAATCTAAAAATTAAGCAGATCCTTAACTTGGGGAAGTATGAAACTAAA
>JALUZI010000248.1 GCA_027012045.1 Desulfurococcales archaeon | reverse complement strand
GCCACGGACGTGGCGCCGAGGCCCCTGATCATAGTGATGTTCCTCCTAGTATACCCCGTCCCCGCGGGAACCACGGTTGCGCCGAGCTTGAGGCCCCCATAGTGGAATCCCAGTCCCCCGGTGAACCAGTGGTATCCCAGAGCCACGTATAGCACGTCACCGCTCCCCACACCTGCCATACTCATAGTCCTAGCCATCAGCTCCCCCCAGTTCTCAAGGTCCCCACGGGTATAAGCTACCACAGTCGGCTTACCAGTCGTCCCGCTACTCGCGTGGAGCTCCACAACCTCCTCCAACGGGACACTGATCATTCCATAGGGGTATCTCTCCCTGAGATCCTTCTTGAGTGTGAAAGGAAGCTTGGAAACATCCTCTAGGCTCCTAATATCACTGGGGGTTACCCCTGCTTTCTTTAGGGCTCTATGGTAGAAACTATTGTTCTCATACGCGTGTTTAACCGTCCACCTGAGCCTCTCGAGTTTGACTTTGTCAATCTCATCTCTACTGGCAGTCTCTATTTTACTGAAGTATCCGCCGGCAACTTGCTTCACGATGGCCATCCTTCACCTCCACCCCTAGGTAATAGTGAAACTATGAGGGAGACGGTAAGGGCTAGGGTGAAGCTTAGATGCCTTAAGGGGAGAGCAAAGCTGGCTAGCCCTGAGAGCCCGTAGAGGAGGACTACCGCTGCCCCGGCTAGGCTGCCGGCTATCACGCTCCTCCTAGTGCCTCTACCCGTCACCATTGAGAGGACGGGAGGTATGAAAGCTATGCCCGTAATGCTCCACCCTAGCTTGAACACGCTGGTGAGAGTGTGGGAGAGGCTGCTGGGAGCGTTGAACATAGCTATGACCACTCCCAGCACGCCTAGCATGACTAGGCTGCTGACGAGCCTCACGCTGGAAACGTCCCTCCTCCCTAGGACATCGTAGGCGACGCTACTACCGACTGTTAGCCCTATGCTGTCCATAGTGCTCATCGACGCGGCTATGATCGCCGCCGCTATAAGGGCGGCGCCCCAGGGGCCGAGGAGGCTCTCAGCCATCAGAGGCACCACTTTGGGTGCCGGGACTGATCCGAGGATGCTCCTAGCTAGTATTCCCGAGATGTACGAGCCGAACGTTACTATCGTAGCGAAGCCTAGCGCTATGAGGCTCGCCCTGTCGACAACCTTCTTCTCCCTAACAGTGTAGAACCTGTTCAGCATCTGAGGCAGGCCCCACACGGCGATGCTTGTGATTAACGCGATGTCGAACAGTAGGTCCAGCCCGGGGAACCTAGTGGTTTCAAGCGTAGACTGCAGGGCCACCTGCTTGGTCCCCGCGATAGAGACCGCGGCTCCAGCCAGGAGAGCCACCCCGGTCGCCATGACTATGCCTTGCAGCGCGTCCGTCCAGACTATTCCGTACATCCCGCTTAGAACCACATACGCCGCTATAATCGAGACCAGTATAACCGCGGAAGACGTAAGCGACAGCCCTAGGACTGTGGCTAGCATGACCGATGCTCCCGCAACAACTGTAGCCGCGTATAGCGTCAGTCCGATAGCCGCCATAGAGCCCAGGTATACCTGTAGACCTTTCGACCCGTGGACCCTGGCTAGGAGCTCCGGTATGGTCAGGGCTTTGAGCTTGTGGCCTAGTACCGAGATCCTAGACCCTATCAGCTTGAACGTCACTAGGACTCCTAGGATAACGTTGAGGACGGGTATTACAAGGCTCCACGTGCCCCAGAGGTACCCCCACATTCCGCCGACGACTATTACCACGCTGGAGAAGTATGTGGCGCCGAAGGTGAATGCTAGGAGCCACGTGCCCATGTTCCTGTTCGCGACTAGGAAGCCTTCTATCGTGTCTGCTTTAGACTTGAAGAGTACTCCGAGGCCGAGGGAGGCGAGGAGGTATCCCGCTACGATCGATTCTCCTGTAAATATGCACCACCTCTCCCACTTTTGTGGGAGACGAGAACCTTTCAACCAAAATATAAACTTTTCTAACCACAATCTACCTTTTCAAGGGTGAATTATAACATACAAACCCTCCAAGGAGAACCGATGAGTCAACCGGGACCCTCTATCCTCACAACCTCCCTTATATACCTCGCCGCGAAGAGCAGAACCACGTAGAGACCCGCCGATAAGAGGAACAGGTAACGGTAAGCCAGCGGCTTCGGAATAACTATCCTAGCAAACCCCCTTCCTGTAGGGAACATGACCATCGTGGAGTACATACTCATCAACGTACCCGCCACAGCGGGACCCCAGGAGGCCCCTAGGTTCCTGAAGAGACTATTCAAACCCGTCGTGACGCCTAGGAACCGCCTCTCGACAGTGAAGACTAGAATGTTGATGAGGCTGACGTTAAGCACGCTGATACTCGTCCCCACTACTACTACGAGAAGTATAAGGTACAGCAACCCTATTTCAACTGGCTTCCAGGCAAGAGCGACCAGACCAGATATAGCCAGGACTGCCCCGATATAAACGAATGGCTTTGCTCCGAGTCTAACCATCAGCCTCCCGACTATTGGCGCAACTATAAGCATGACCAGTGCATTAGGAGTCATGAGCAGGCCTGACTGGAGTATCGTTTTACCGTACCCGTATGGCTCTGGCATTTGGAGAATATATATTATGGCCTGGTTCATCATTTGCACAGCGAACCCTGCAAGGAATATTCCGATATTAGTTATGAGGACGTTCCGGGCTGAGAGCAGGTGAACTGGTATCAGGGGAGCATCAACCCTGTACTCCCATAGGACGAACAGGACGAGAGATAATATTGAACCTGCCAGTAGTAGTATGGTCTCGGTGTTAAGCCAGCCTATGCTAGGTGCCCGCGTGACTGCTACAAGTCCCAGCGTGGAGAAGAGTGATAAGAGTATTAGACCGGTCCAATCCATTTTGCCTGGGCTCCTGTACCTGCTCTCCCTCAGAATCCTATAGGAGGCGTAGAGGACTATCAGGGCGAACGGTATAACTGTGTGGTACGTCCATTCCCACCCATAGTTCTCAGCTATAAAACTCCCCAGTGGGAGTGCTATCGCTATGCCTACTCCGAACATTGCACTTATGATTCCCTGTACCTGGGGAACCATTCTTGGAGGGAACTCTTCCCTCACAATGGTGAAGCCCAGGGGAAATATCGCCATTCCCAGGCCTTGCAGGGCCCTGGCTGTTAGTAGCAACGGGAATGTGGGGGCGAACCCCGTGAACACTACTCCCGTTGTGTATATTGTGAGGGCTATGAGGAACAGTTTCCTCTTACCGTATATGTCTCCCAGCTTGCCGAATAGTGCAACGCTTATAGTGCCTGTTAGGAGGTATATGGAGAGGACCCAGCTTACATCGCTAGGCGTCACGTGGAACTGTCTCTGTATGGTTGGGAGTGACGGTATGAGGACTGCTTCGGTGTACATTACTAGGAGTGGTAGTGTGACTAGTACTGCCATGGCTTTCTTGGCGTAGCTGAGGTCGTATGACTCCCCTATACTTTCATCGCTCATTTCGCCTTGGCCACCCGGTTCAAAGATCTTAATGTAGGTTTTCTATATAAACATTACAGATGTATAAGAATATACCCGTAAATACAGTATAACCAATACAACTTAAAACACCCTCAACCAACCAAGAACAAGACACAGTAAGAGGAGAACCAGATGACCCAGGGAGCACTATACATCTACCTCCTAGGGCTCATACCGACATTCGAAGCACGATACGCGATAGCAGTAGCAGCAGCCCTCAACATGAACCCGCTGAAAGCCCTAGCCATAGCATTCACAAGCGTAGCAACACTATCAATAACACTACCCTACATAATCCCATACATAGACCGGTTAGCCGAGAAAATCCAGTCGACAGGAAAACCCGTAATATCCAAGACCGCAGCACTATACCTGAAATACGTAGCCAAAGCCCGGGGGAAAGCCGGGAAATACCTAAGCAAATACGGGCTCATAGGACTAGTGATATTCATAGCAGCACCACTACCAGGCACAGGCATATGGACAGGAGTCCTCGGAGCACACCTACTAGGCCTGCCGAGGCGGACAATGATAGCAGCCTCCCTAACCGGCGGCTCCATATCAGTGCTAATAGTCTTCTCCGCAACCTACCCAGTCATAGACATATTACTCCACTAAACCCAAAACACAAACCAAGACGGAATACCCCCTCTTACACTGGAGGTTCTCGAGTCATGGTAGACCTAGGCCTCAAGGGATACAGGATACTCGTCACAGCCTCCACAGATGGGATAGGCAGGGGAATAGCCGAAGTCCTCGTAGAACAGGGTGCCAGAGTCGTAATAAACGGCCGAAGCCAAGAGAGGATGGACGAGGCACTAAGACAACTATCGGGCAAAGGAGAGGCATACGGGGTAACCGGCGACATATCCAGCGTGGAGACCGCTGAGAGAGTAGTGGACGAGGCAGCCGGGATCCTAGGCGGTTTGGACTCGGTTGTATACGTTACAGGTTCACCCAAACCCTCTAGGTTCACGGATCTACAGTGGAGTGACTGGGAGGAAGGTATAAACCTACTCGTAAAAAGCGCCGTCGCTGTGGCTAGGAGGAGCATAGACTACCTAGCAGAGTCCAGTAACCCCTCAATGGTTTTCTCGACTAGTATAGCTGTCAGAGAGCCTATTCCCGACATAGCCCTATCAAACGTTCTCCGCATAAGTGTCCACGGCCTCGTGAAGACTCTGGCCAGGGAGCTCGCGCCCCGGGGGATCAGGGTTAACGCTGTTTTGCCGGGTTACATTATGACTAGGAGGGTCCTGGAGATCGCGGAGAAAAGGGCTGCTGTGGACGGTATTACTCTAGAGGAGGCTGTGAGGCGTATAGCGGGCGGGGTACCTCTCGGGAGGATTGGGGAGCCCCGTGAGGTTGGTTACCTGGTGGCTTTCCTGGTCAGCCGGTTGGCTTCCTACGTTACAGGGGCATCTATACCTGTTGACGGAGGATTACTGCGCTCCGTGTTCTAGTTCCCGTTACTTTATCCATAATAATATAG
>JALUZI010000247.1 GCA_027012045.1 Desulfurococcales archaeon | reverse complement strand
AAAACAACACTAACAGCAGCAATCACCCACTGCCTTGCCCTTCAGGGAAAGGCCCAGGAAGTATCCTACGACCAGATAGACAAAGCCCCTGAAGAAAGAGAAAGGGGAATCACAATCGCAACAGCCCACGTAGAGTACGAATCAGACAAATACCACTACGCCCACGTAGACTGCCCTGGACACGCAGACTACATCAAAAACATGATCACCGGTGCGGCTCAAATGGACGGAGCGATCTTAGTAGTATCTGCAGCAGACGGTCCGATGCCCCAAACGAGAGAACACGTACTTCTTGCAAGACAGGTAAACGTACCAGCGATAGTAGTATTCCTCAACAAAGTAGACATGGTAGACGACGAAGAACTTCTTGAACTTGTAGAACTTGAAGTAAGGGAACTTCTTTCTGAATACGGCTACCCTGGAGACGAAGTACCCGTAATCAGAGGTTCAGCCCTCAAAGCCCTTGAATGCACATCAGCAGACTGTCCTGACTGCCAGCCCATCTACGAACTCGTAAAAGCCCTTGACGACTACATTCCTGAGCCTGTAAGAGAAATAGACAAACCATTCCTCATGCCGATAGAAGACGTCTTCTCAATTTCCGGACGTGGAACAGTAGTAACAGGAAGAGTAGAGAGAGGGAAACTCACAGTAGGAGAAGAAGTAGAGATAGTAGGGCTGAGGGAAGAGCCTATAAAGACAGTAGCAACAGGAATAGAAATGTTCAGGAAAGTACTTGACGAAGCCCTACCTGGAGACAACATCGGAGTACTTCTGCGTGGAGTAGGAAAAGACGAAGTAGAGAGGGGAATGGTAGTAGCCAAGCCTGGATCCATCAAACCACACAAAAAATTCAAGGCGGAAGTTTACATCCTTTCAAAAGAAGAAGGAGGAAGGCATACACCATTCTTCAACGGCTACCAGCCCCAGTTCTACTTCAGGACGACAGACGTAACAGGAAAGGTAAAGCTTCCTGAAGGCGTAGAGATGGTAATGCCTGGAGACAACGTAACATTTGAAGTAGAGCTTTTAAAGCCAGTAGCTATAGAAGAAGGACTCAGGTTTGCCATTCGTGAAGGTGGAAGGACGGTAGGTGCTGGCGTTGTTACTGAAATTCTTGACTAATTTTAGGGGGGCCTGCCCCCTTTAACAATCCTGACTTAAGGAGTTGCAAAATGGCCAAGAAGGGACCCCGTGAGGTAATACAGCTTGCCTGCACAGAGTGTAAGCGCAGGAATTACTCAACTACGAAGAATAAGAGGAATACTCCCGATAGACT
>JALUZI010000246.1 GCA_027012045.1 Desulfurococcales archaeon | reverse complement strand
TCCTAATATACTCCTTAAGGTACTCCGGCTCCTCCCCGAACTCAGGAGGCTTGACTTCCATCTCCCGGAGGGAGGGGCCCTTTTTCCTCGCGAATAAACCTTTAACCACAGACACGGCCTTCCACCTCCACCGGTACCCGTGAAGATCAGACTGTGGCTAGGGCTATCGGGACTAGTTTAATTCCGAACGCCGGGTCTACGTTGAACGATATGGTGGACTCGAATGTTGTCTTGGCTCCCTTGAGCTTGACTATCTTGAGGATATTCACGCTCCTCCCGGCTAGGACTGCCGATGACAGCTTTAAGTATCCGTCGCAGATGGCCCTCGCCCTCGTGGCCGCAGCTTCCGGCATGACTCCCTCGTGCAGGGTTATTATGACCAGTTTCCCCCTGTCAACTGTTCTCCTGAGTATGGAGAAGAATTCTAGGAGGCGGGTTATGGGAGAGTTTATGGCTATGTGGCTGAGGCTGTCTATTAGGAACACGTCATACCTAGCCGAGTTCCTAGCGATGAAGGACTCGACGAGTGGGAGGAGCTTCTTTATACGCTCTTTACTCCACTTGGACCCTGGGGCTTGCATAGAGTATACATCCAGCCTTCCCGATAGGAAGTAGTCTGTAAGGTCGAGGCCTGCAGCCTTGGACTTCTCAATGTAACCCTTAATAGTTGCCTCCGAGACAAGGGCCACTCCCCTCAGCCCCAGCCTGAGGGCCCCCCTAAGGAATAGCTGTGAAAGAGCAGTCTTACCGGTGCCGTGGGGTCCTTCAATGAAGACTAACGATGGAAATGGAAGGCCGCCGGCTATTTTGATGTCGAACTCCTCGTTCCCCGTCGGAATTATTTCTAGTTTGTTCCTCTCAGCCATTGAGCACCACCCTATACTCTCCCCTGGCACCGTTGGAGTATACGAACACTATGTCTATCTCGTTGAAGAGCAGGGTTGTACTGTTGGATGACGTGGAGTATAGGTTCCCGGCTAGCTTTATGGTAGCGTTTATTGTAGCGTTCTCCCCGGGATAGACGGGGTCTCCATCGCTATACGGTAGTACAGCCCCGCTTGCCGCTGTTATGTAAAGGATACTCCAGTTAGACTCGTAGTTGAGGAGGTACGAGCTGAGTGTCTGGGAGTTGTTGACTATGTCTACTATTATCTGGCTGTGATTGAAATCCCATAGTTTCAGCGACCCGTAGTTGTTTATTATAATTGTAAGGTTCATGTCTCCACTACTCGATACTCCAGTCACGTTTGCATATACTACTCTAACTAGGGTCGCGACTTT
>JALUZI010000245.1 GCA_027012045.1 Desulfurococcales archaeon | reverse complement strand
AACTAGAATACTTGTAGACAGGATAGACCCAGGAGTAGCCTCGGAGGCTGTTAGGGCATGCGGGTATAGGAACCTGGATCAAGAGAGAGCTAGGTATTTACTGAGTAGAACGTTAGCTGGATGGCTCGTGGAGCTAGGTGAATCCACTGGGAGGATAAGGTTTTCTTCAAGGAGGAAAACTGGGGACGGCTAGCTCTTTATGTTTACCTGAGGTTTTCTTTATTAAATACAGTTTTAGGAGAAGATCGTCTAGCTCTCCTTCCCAGCTTATATACTCTCCATAATCTTCAAGTGCATCCAGGAGGGCTTTCGCCAGGTCTCTCACTATTAGCCTGGCTATTTTCTCCCGTAGCCGGCCCCTAGCTATTTTTAATGCTTTCTCCATTGTGGCATCGCTGGGGTGCATCAGCCCTGAAGCGTATTTTGAAACTGCTGCTGGGGAGACTCCTAGGAGTTCTGCGAGCCTGCGGTTCCCGTATTCGGCTATTAGTTCCTGTATTATGCGTCTCCTCGCTGTTTTGCCTAGGTGGTGGGCATAGTATGATTCCATGGCATCTGCTCCCGGAGGTTTAGTTGGCCGGGTTAATATAAAACGGGTTGGAATAGAAGGCAGTTAAGGATTGTATGAAGAGTTTATATTGATGAGAAGAATTCTCCTAGCCTCTTGATGCCTTCTTTTATCTGCTCTATGGAGGGGTAGCTGAAGTTTAGTCTGAGGGTGTTCTTACCTGTTCCGTCCACGAAGAAGGATCCTCCGGGAACATAGGCGACTCCCTTTTCTAGGGCCTTGTACATCAGTGGTTTAGTGTCCACATCCTTGTTGAGGTAGACGAATATGAACATTCCGCCTACTGGGTGGGTCCATCTTCCTAGACCTGTGAAATACCTGTCTAGCGCTTCTAGCATGGCGTCTCTTTTCACCTTGTAAATGCTTCTGGCTTTCTCTATTGTCTTATCCACTACTCCCCTCTTTATTGCCTCGAGTGCAACGTACTGGGAAAGAGTTGCGGAGTGAAGGTCCATTGCCTGCTTGGCCAGTTCCATCATAGAAACTAGATCCTTGTTTCCGAGCATGAACCCGACCCGTAGGCCGGGGGCTAGTATTTTACTGAATGTTCCGAGGTATAGCACTCTCCCGTTTTTATCTAGTGTTTTGAGAGGCTGGAATTCTATTGGCTCGAACACGAAGTGGCTGTAAGGGTCGTCTTCCACTATTAGTAAGTCGTATTGATCGGCCAGTTCGAGTAGGTGTTTCCTCCTCTCCATGCTCATTGTTACTCCGCCGGGGTTCTGGCTTGTAGGTATCGTGTAGACGAATTTGATCCGTGATAAGTCCTGCTTGTCCATCGTCTTTAGCGTCTTCTCTAGCTCGTCAGTCTTCATTCCATCGTCGTCTATCTCTATGCCTATAAACCTTGGCTCCGCAGGCTTGAACGCGTTTATAGCTGCCAGGTAGGTTGGTTTCTCTGTTATCACAATGTCGCCTTTATCTAAGAGGACCCTGCTCGTTAGATCCAGTCCCTGCTGGCTACCTGTAGTGACTAGTATCATGTCATCACTGTTTACGGCGACTCCCTGGTTTTCGAGCCATGAAGCCAGGGTTCTACGGAAAAGTGTTACTCCCGCGGTTGGAGCATATTGGAGGGCTTGGGCCCCGTATTTCTCTATGACGTAGGATGAGATCTCGGCCATCTCGTCTACCGGGAACGTCTGGGGGTCGGGGAGGCCTCCGGCGAAGCTTATAACGTCTTTGCCCTCGGCTAGCTTGAGGAGCTCTCTTATCTCGGAGGCTTTCATGTATTTTGTTCTGCTGGAGAAGAGTTTAGTGTAATCCATTTTCGTGCACCTTTGCAATTTACCATGTTAGATACATTAAGGAGGTAGTGCTGGTAAAAAGAATACTCTAAGCGATACTGGGGTGTTTAAAGGTATAGCCGGGGGCTGACGATGGGATCTTAGCGTATTATGAAAACTGATACAACGGAGTTAGCCACTAATGAGAGTGCCTTGCTACCTATGGTGACGTCTTCGCTTACAGACCTGCCGCGTGCACCGATTATGACCAGATCGTAGCCCCCGTTCGTTGCCTCCTCGACTATAGCGGTAGCAGTTGCTTTTTCCCTGGGATCTAGTTCTTCATGCTTGAATGACACCCTGATATCTAGGTCTCCTATCCTTGCTTTAGCCTTACCTAGAACCTCCTGGGAATCGTCTTGGCCTCTATACGTTGCATAGTACACCACTATATAGGAGCCGTACCGAACGGCGAAGTCAACCGCTACATCTAGGGCCCTCAAACTATTTTCGGACCCATCGATCGGAACCAATATCTTCCTGAAAAGATAACTAATCTCGTATGTCGGCGTTGTAAACGATCTACTAGTCACTCGAGACACCTCTCAGTAGAACCTATATGTTAATCCTAGGTTTTTATCTGTCTTCTCCAGAGTTTCCCTCCAAGTATTTGCCAACTCGAACAAGGCTCTTACTGCATCAATATTCTCGGGGACAACTATGGACTCCTGGTGTACTGCCTGGAAAAGCATTACCTCCCTACCGTGTACAGTAACGCTATCCTCAACCACAACCAGCTCCGGTATGTCACCCCTGAACCTCGTGTCCCTGGCTACCTCCATTATTTCCGCTGTGCTCTTAACACCCATGTCTCCCGCGTTCATCAGTATTATCCTGGGAGCACGTTCTAAAGCGTCCAGAACATCTGTCCGGCTAGCCTGTTTTCGAAGGACTAGTTGAACGCTGTGTACGTGCATTAGGGTCGTTGGAACCGCTACTGCGGACGTCATTATGTCTAGTCCCTCCATGACCGTTTTCACATCCTCTCCATGGTGGCTGGGGAGGGTTGGCGGGTTGAAGACTATGGCGTTTATCGGGCCCTTCTTGACTTCCCTGGGGTCTGCTCCTCTCCTTATTAGTGTAGCTCTTACCTTCTCGACGCCGAACTCTCTGTTTAATGTACATATTAGCCTCAGGAGCCCCGTGGTGTTGCAGGATACTACTCTCAGACTGTTGAGGCCGAGTGTTTTCTCGTAGTTGCAGAGAGTGGAGAATGACGCGTCTGCGACGGATGGTTTTTCTCCTCCTTGGAATATTTGCTTCAATCCATACTTCTCGTATAAAGGTTTCATCTCCGCGCCTTTCTTGCCTGGTAGAGCGTCTATAACTACATCGCTTTTCTCCAGCATTTCCGCTATTGTGCCAGCTATCTTGAAGCCGGCCTTCTCGAACGTCTCGGTTTTCTCCTCTGGGACAAACAGCTTGTACCCCTTTGATACAGCTAGTAAAGCCCCGTAATCCGGTTTTGTCTTACTAACACCCACCAGAACCATATCATCCTGCTTGGAAACCGCGTCTGCGACTCTCTTACCTATAGTTCCAAACCCGTTAACAGAGACTTTCACTTTCATTTGTTACCACCCGAGGAACTTTCTCGCTGATAGATGGAGAGCCTCTAGAGCGGGAAGAGGCTCGCCTGCCAAGAAAAGGAGGAGGGCGCCGCCACCTGTGGAAAGGTGGCCGACGCGCTTCAATAGTTCCGTGTCATCCAGTTCTTTTAGTATTGAATTGAAGTGCCCTCCGCCGAAGATTGTGAATGCCCCGCTCGAGAGGGCGTTTTTGACGAGGGATACAGTGCCTTCTTTGAACCTGTCATCCTCTATTACACCGGCAGGCCCTCTCATGACTATTATCCTTGCTTCGTGGAAGAACTCGCTGTACATTGCAACGGTTTGGGGTCCTATATCCTTAGCTGGACCGTCTAGGGATCCCAGGGCTCTTACCTCGACGCCTCCGTCTGGAGTTTCTACTTTGAAGTCAATGGGTGTTTCTATAGGGGCTCCCTTCAATAACAGCCTCCTTGCCCTGGGGACGAGGGGGAGGATGCCTTTCCTTTCCAGCAGTGCTTTCTGCTGCTTGCCAACGTCGATTCCTTTGGATACCATGAAAAGGAACGCCACCAGTCCTGTTGTTAGTATTCGATCGGCTACCTTGTTGGCTACTATGTGCTCTATTATTCTCAGCGTATCGTGTACCTTAGCCCCGCCGAGGACGAAAATCTTGGGTTCTATCTCGGGGTTAAACACTTTCGAAAGGGCTTTCACTTCTTTCTCCATGAGCCTCCCCATCGCGGAGGGGAGAACCAGTGGGAATCCAACAACACTCGGCTGGCTCCGATGCGCTGTTGCGAATGCATCGTTAACATAGTAGTCAAAGTGTTCTGAAAGCCTCCTCACGAAAATGCTTGTTGCATGCTTCTCGGGTACCATTTCTATGGTTTCTTCCGAGAGGAGCCTCGTGTTCTCCAGCAACAGTATCTCTCCTTGGCCTAGTTTTTCTATTTCCTCTCTGGCTGCGGGGCCTATTATGTCGTCTATATATCTTACTTCCATTCCAAGATACTCGCTGAGTATTCTGGAGTGGTTGTTTAATAATACAAAGTCCGGCGAGCCTGGCCTGCCCTGGTGGCTCATTAGAACTAGCGCGTTCCCCCTTTCCTCGGCTAGTTCTTTTATTGTCTGTATATGGGACTTGAATCTCGTGGTATCCAATATTCTACCAGTTTCAGGGTCAATGGGGCTGTTAATATCGATCCTCATCAAGACTTTGCTGTTGCGAGGATTAATGTCGTCTAGGGTTGGGGCTTTAGGTATTTTTACCAAAACGTTATCCCCGTTTAAACCCTCCAAGCGGTTAGGCAATTAAAAATCATTATTTGAGAACCAGATATACGGGGACATTATAAAGCCCGGCGACATAAAATATTTTTGACATACGGTGATTATTTTTGGGTGCAGAACTCTTAGACGAGGTAGATAGGTACGTTCAAGGGTTCTCCTGTGGAGAATACTTTGACGTGAGAGTTGTAGTTGATAAAGGTAGAAGTCTGAGAATGGAAAACGGTAGAGTAACCACTAATAAACTATATAGTGAAACAGGGTTGCACGCGCGTGTCTACTATAATGGTTACTGGGGGTCAGCTACAGCTTCATCTATGGATAAGGACAATGTATTAGGCGCGTTGGAG
>JALUZI010000244.1 GCA_027012045.1 Desulfurococcales archaeon | reverse complement strand
ACTCTACGTTCCCGGGAAAAGGCTGTATGGTATAGGGGCACTGTTGTCCATATGGCTGGGCTATGTGCTAACATTTATCGCTGGAAACCATACCTTATACAGTTTCTATACTATACAATTATCGCCGTTCGCCGCTTTAGCATTCGCCGAGGTTTTCGTAGCTCTATACATGCTATCGGAAGGAAGCTTATCGGTTGTTTACAGAGAACACGTCAAACCGTACTCCGACATATTAATACATGGTAGACTGGACGAGTTACCCGAGGAGTTCTCAATACTGCCATGGTTCACGTTAGACAACTATAAACAATCCATACTAATTTCAATGGTCGCCTTCATAGGCGGGTTGCTATTCTTGAAGAACCCTGGATTCCTAAGCGACTATACTGGAATAGGGTACATAGTTAACAACGGCTATCCCAGCGACCCCGTGAAATCCGGTTTATACAACATTCTCTTCGTATCCATACTTTTCCCCGTTGTCCTCCAATTCTATAAGCCCTTCAGGGAGCTTGATATCAAAATAACCCCGTCTACAGTACTGTTGTTTTCAGGTATACTTCTATCATCGTATAATGTGAACAGTATCATTTCCCCACTACTACTGCTGTCGATTCTATATGCGTATAAGAGCAGGCCTCTAGGACTCTACATGATAGGGCTTTCAGCTTACTCGCTACCAGTCATGCTGGGAACATTTATATCGAGTATTCTACTCCTCCCTTGGAGCTATACTGTAATAGTTTTAGCTGGCATGTTGACGGGGCTCGGATTGGTAGTTGCGAGTAACGGCGGCAATGCTCTCGTGAGCAATTTGAGTTACATGTTCCATTATAGAAGCAGCCTGAACATCTATAATTTAACTGGGGGGTTAACACCCCAGCTCCAGCTAACAATGCTAGCTGCAAGTTCAGTGATCGCATTCTTACTTATTACAAGGTACAAGCGGTATATACCTAGGAAAGCTTTGTCTATTGACGATTTCATAGTTCTCTCAGCACTATCTTCCATACTAGTTTACTCTGCCACAAACATGTTCAGCCCAGACAGAGTTGCCCCACTGCTGTTAGTACTAGCTGTCTATGGAGTCTTGGATAAAGGGGCGTATGGATTCTATTCCGCTGTAACGAGTCTACTAGGAGTTGTAGCGGTTTATGTTATACCGTACTCTGGAGAAATAACAGGAATGTTGTTCAAGTATACTCCTAAAAACGGGTTAGACCCATATGCTATTCACAATGTATTAGGTTACATTTTCCAAATACTTCTGGCACTAATAGTTTTAGTTAGAATGGGTGCATATAACAGTGGGAGCCTTAGAGGAATGGTTAAAGAAGCTGGGAACTAGTGATAAACGCGTTGTACTTGTTAAACCGACCAAGAGATCGGCCCTGGTTTTCTCGAGTATGGTTTGCAGGAACATACGTATAGGTGGGGGAAAAGTTAGTGTTTACGATGACTATCTACGGGTAAGCGCATACCTCAGCAGTTGCGGCTGTGATTACCGGGAGATAAATGATGGCTGCCTTGCAACCATTAGGATAGTGAGGTCATTACCGCCGAAAAGGGTGTGTAGAAATAATCGTCTCATAGTTACGGGAGTTTCAAGCGGTTGGTATGGCCGTGAGGATTTCTATATCGTTCGACTAGACCAAACGGGTAAGCCGGGTAGGTATGTTTTGGAGGTGAACTCTGTCAAGTATCTCGTGGAACTTGGCATGTGTACATTAAGGCCTGCTAGGCTCTCAGTTGAAGAAGAAATGATATTGAATGAATTGCAAAAAGAAATGGAATCGAGGGGTCATCTGACATTCGAAGAACTACTACTAATAATCTCTAAACTATACAACGTAAACAAGAGTAAGGCAAGAATCAAACTAAACGAAATCATCACACAAGGCCTAGCAGTTCCCTCCTCCAGAAACACTATAGAAATCCCTCTACGCGGATAGTTACCCATTGGAATAGACAGGTTTATATACCCTGCAATTAACTAGAATATCCGCACAAACCGAAATGCGTGGAAGATGAGTCTTGGAAGAAGAAAACAAGAAAATATCCGAACTCAAACCCGACATGGACAATGTCTCAGTCAAAGTCCGTGTCATAGAAACATTCGAACCCAAAACTGTTCAAACAAGAAAAGGGGAAAGAACCATAAGCGAAGCCATAGTAGGCGATGACACAGGAAGAGTAAAACTAACCCTCTGGGGAGACCATGCTGACACACTAAAAGAAGGCCAGGCAGTAGAAGTCAAAGGCGGGTGGACAACCAGTTTCAGAGGAGAAGTACAGTTAAACGTAGGCTTCAGAGGGGAGATAAACGAGATAGACGACGAGGAAGTCCCTCAACCCGATAATATACCTGAAGAAGTCCCGAAAGGCGAGTCCCAGAGAAGAAGATACGGTTCCAGAAGATACGGTCAATCAAGAGGCTATAGGAAAGGATACGGGTCTTATGGTAGTAGAGGATACTAAACCCTACTCACCAACTTATTCCAATTCCTAGTCATCACTATTTCCCTCTGCCCAATTACACGCATATACTCAACCATAATTATACTGGCTTAGAAAAACATTCTATAAACCCTTGGAGAACTGATCGCTGGTGAGAGCGTTTGGAGTCATATCGTTTTATGGGGATTTTGAATGATGTGAATGAGGCAGTAGGCGTATTGGAGAAATATCTATCCAGGATGATCGCAGTTGAGAAGATATATGTTGACGAGAAGCTGGTCGGTAGATACTCTGCACGGGACGTAGTCGCAACGGGTAATATTCCTCCTGTGAATAGGGCAGTTGTCGACGGCTGTGCAGCTATGTCTATTGACATAGGCGGGGCGTCACCCGAGGCTCCTGTAATACTCAAGAAGAAAGCCATTGTTTACGCAGGCGATAAAGGCGGTTTCAAGTTGGATAGAGGGGAATGTGTTGAAGTTGCAACTGGTGCAGTTGTACCTGAGAACTCGGATGTGGTTATTCCGGCAGAATATATTGTGGATATAGGCGGGAGTAAGGTGTCTGTAATAAAGGAGTTCAATACTGGCTATGGTGTCAGTTTGAAAGGTGAGGATTTGAAGCAGGGTGAGTTAATAGTAAGGAAGGGTGACAGGCTGTTAGAGCATCATATAGCAATGATGTCGGCTTTGGGTATATCCGAGGCC
Source organism: Desulfurococcales archaeon (assembly GCA_027012045.1). Taxonomy (GTDB): domain Archaea; phylum Thermoproteota; class Thermoprotei_A; order Sulfolobales; family Acidilobaceae; genus Tiamatella. Next base: position 13,177 of record JALUZI010000244.1, on the reverse strand, counting down.
GAGGTTTGGAGGCTTCCCAGGATAGCCGTGTTCTCCACTGGAGACGAAGTCGTTGAGCCAGGTACTGCCAAGTCTGACGGCCAGGTTTTCGACTCTACTAGGAGACTGGTAAAAGGCTTCCTCACCAGGATAGGATTTACAGATATATTGGATTACGGGATAGTGCCTGACAACGCTGATATTATTAGAAAGACACTCTTCGAGTCTCTAAGCAAGGCTGATCTGGTAGTTACTATAGGAGGTACTAGTGTGGGTAAAAGAGACACTACTATAAGAACTGTTGAAGAACTGGATAGTAAGGTTATGATTCACGGTTTCGCCCTAACACCCGGCCGCCCAGCCGGCCTCACAGTAACTTCGGACGAGAAGATAATATTATCGCTTAGCGGCATGCCAGTCGCAGCCCTAACAGAGTTGCTGGCGATTCTTGAACCTGCTTTGGCTAAGTCTTTGGGAAGGAGTAGTAGGATTCTACCCGTTATAAAGGGAGTATTGAAAAGGAGATTGGTAACCCATCCGGGCATGCTTAACTATGTTAGGTCCAGGTTGACCTGCGGTGATGACGGCAGGATATATGTGGAGCCACTTAGGCTAACGGGGAGTGGTATACTCTCAACATTAAAAGAGGGTCCTGGGATAGTTGTTGTCCCACCACATATAACAGGGTTCAATGAGGGAGATATTGTCGATGTAATATTGTATGATTATCAGGCTCTGAACTGTAAGGGTGGTGTTTCATGAAAGGGAGAAAAGTGTTCAAAACACTCGTAGACCCCGGTTTAGCTGTTGAGTCTCTTTTGAGCATAACTGGCGAGACACTATTCAGAAGGCTGATGGAAGACACTGCCATTGTTAGAATAGAGGATTCCCTAGGAAGGCTTTTGGCATCAAACGTTTACTCCCCTATAGATCTCCCTTACTATCCTAGGTCACTGGTGGATGGTTGCGCGGTTCGTTCTATTGACACTAAACATGCCGACGAATCTCACCCAGTTTCACTCATCTACTCGGGACTGGTTCATGTAGGGGAGAAACCTTCCATTAGTGTGAAACCAGGGTCGTGTGTAGAGGTGGATACCGGCGCATGGATCCCTTTGGGGGCTGATGCTGTGGTTCCTATAGAATATGTTGAGATAGAAAACGGTAGGGCTATTCTCACGAGGAGCGGCGGTGTCTGGATGAACATTGCTTTACCTTCAACGGATATAGGTAAGGGGGACTTGGTGGCATCTAAAGGTACATTGGTTACCCCGCAAGTAGCTTCTTCTATCGCTTCGGTTGGCATTGGTGAAGTGAGAGTTACACGGAGGATTAGGGTTTCTGTTGGAAGCACTGGGGATGAACTTGTAGAACCCGGTTCTAAACTCGAGGAAGGTAAGATATTCAATTCTAATAGATCATATCTTATTACACGCCTAAAAGAACTCGGAGCAGACGTCCTAGACCACGGTATAATAAGAGATGACCTAGAACAAATAACAGAGGCCCTCTCCAAAGCATCAGATAAATCAGACATAATAGTATTCACAGGAGGCACATCAGCGGGCCCCGAAGATGTTCTCTATAAGGCCGTAGAAAAAATAGGCAAAATCCTGTTTCACGGGTTAAAGATAAAACCCGGTAAGCCGACCATAATAGGGGTTATAAATGACAAACCATTCTTCGGTCTACCGGGAAATCCTAGAAGCGCTGTAAACGTGTTCGAGAAGATAGTTGAGAAGTTCCTACGTGAGCTAGGCCTAACACTAGAACCTTCCTGCAGTTCGAAGGAGTTAACACTACCTGTAACTATATACGGGACAAGGGGGAGAACTACTTACATACCAGTAGCAATAGACGGCGAATACGCATGGCCAGTCGCCCGCGACAGTTACATGATAGCATCATACGCCTGGTCTGACGGTCTGATAGAAATACCTTCAAACGCATATGCCCCGCTCACTAAGGGAACCAAAGTTAGAGTAGCTATTAAGAGGAAACCTGTAACAACTATATATGCACTAACAGATGTAGCAGAGTGGGATGAGTATTCCAGTTTGATAGAGGACAATATAGGGACATTCCAGTATAGGATACTCAGCCTGTCAAAAGACCAGCTTGACACCGACCTGATAGGGCATATGAACTACATAATAGCGCCTAGAGACGTAATGGGAGAAGAATTCTCTTCTAGAAAAATCGTATACCTAGGCTCGAGGAGCCTGGTCAAACTAGAGAAAACCGGTAAGTGTAACTACTCGGGTATCAGGGCAGGTTATGGGTTCCTAGAGAAACATGTAGGCGGTACATTGCTCTATCACCCCAGATTCCAGGGGTTGTCCTCGCTGTTTAAGAAAGGTTATTTGGACTGCACCATACTTCCCTCCGATTTCATTGACCAGGATCAAGAGTTGCAGAAATATGCTATTGAGAAAGTTGGAAACGAAGAGTTAGTATTGTTTTTACCGGAAAAGAACTCCCCCTAGTTCCCTACCTAATTTAAAACCTGTCAGATCGAATCAAGCATTTACAGGGCTGTGATGAATGCGCCGGAATCTGACCTCGATTGTGGGTTTGAAGAAAGAGAGGTTTCATCTGAGCCCTTACATATGTGTTAATTCACTTCCGGATAGTCAATAGGGACTTTAGCTTTGAAGAACCTGCCGGTATGGGGGCACTGGAACTGACCCATTTTCAGGTTCTCACGTATTTTCCAGACCTTCTTGGGGACTAGCATTTCTTCTTTTCCCGTATAGGGGTTGAATACTTTGACCGGTGGATATTTCTCCTTGGAACTGTCTTGGAGGGCCATGACTCGCCACCTCTAATTGTTATAATATTATTCCCATAAGAATTAGGATTCATGTATAATCTTTAATAAGTCTTCAACCGGCGGTGAGGGAAAAAGATAGAGTAGCCCGGAGTCAGCAAGCTATCATCCGGGTTTTCGCGCAGTAGGAAAGAGTGTCTTCTACTTTACCTAGGAGAGCTTCTATTAGTCTAAAAGAGTACTTCATCAACGACAGGTTCTCGTATACCTCATCACTGTTCCTCATATTGATTTCTATTACTTGTTCCCCCGTTGACCCAGGTAGAACGATCTTCAATAGGCCATTACTACTTATATCAAGGGAAACACGCTTGCTCTTAATAGCTATGTTACCGCCTTCAAGTGTTATAGAGAAGGCGTTACTGCCGAATTTGAAGATAACTAATCGGCCATTAGTAATCAGTCCTAGGTTGCCACAGTCGGTGGTACAGTATTCTCCTAAATCGCCTTTCACACATTTATCAGTGGCTTTCGCGAGGCATAGAGACCTATTATAGATACTCTTCACTTTAGACAACATCTCAATGATTCTAGAATACGCACTTCTCATCATAACATTCTTTAACCCTTCCGCTGGTATAGATGACATCATTTCTTCATAGCTCGTTGCAGTGCTCTCCAATACATCACCAACTTCGACAGCCACGTTGGTACACCAAGACCATAAGAAAGAAATCAATCAGGTATTAAAAGGATACCGAGTTGGAATCTAATGGTGGCAGTATAGTCATCCCCACAATGATCTGGCTAGACTGGAGGAAGGTCTACATAAAACGCTCTCGGTTAATTCTCCTTTATTCCTATACTTTCCTAGGCATTCGCGGCAAATCCATCTCGACGGGTCAACTTGAATAAGACATCTGTCACAACCTAGTCTTCCACAGATCGCACAAGTGTTAATAGCAAGTCTCTCTCCACAGAATTCACATAGTGTTTTCGCGCATATGCTGCATACACCTTTATCTGCTACATAGTGGTCTTCGCAAACATGTCTACCGCATATGCGGCAACGTGCAACAGCAGGTTTACCGCAAATCTCGCATTTGTCTATTCTGTTGTCCAAGCTCTATCCTCCCAATCGTAATACTCGAGTTGTACCAAGATACACCATGATTATAGTTTTAATCCCAAAACAGTTTTACGGGTGAACATATGCACTTATATAATAGTGAAAAAGGGTTGTCTACAGCATTTAACGAGATAGTGGAGAGCGAGCTGAGATCTGTAGAGCGTAGCATGGATTATTACAAGAAGAAGATGATTGCAGCCTCAGTTAATGGTGGGGAGTTCGGTGAAGTGGAGAGGATAGTTTATAGTGCGGCGTTATCCTACTTGAGATCGCAATATGAGGAATTGAAGAAGTATAATCTGGTTACCAGTGTAGAGGAAATAAAAACTACATCATTTGAGGCGCCTGGTTTCACTGAAGCCTAACTCGAACGCCTTCACGTTTACCTCCGGGTTACGAAGAGTTTTTATGACCCTAACTATAGCCTCCTTTGACACAAATCCTTCCAGGATACCCGTAGAAACAAGAGCTCCCAGAACAGCCATATTCTGAGCTAGCGGGCTCCCAGCTCTTTCAGCTAGCTCCAATGCATTCACTAGGTAAACGTTACTAGCATGACTTGAAATGTAATTTACTAGGTCGTCACGGGCAGGCTCTATAACACCTGGAACAGCCGGTTTTATGACACGGTCATTCAATACTGTCACACCACCGCTCTTCAGGTAGTATAAGAATCTGGCCGCCTCTATCAGCTCCATACCTACTAAAATATCCGCTCCTCCCACAGGAATAAGTGGAGCATAAACATTTCCTAGTCTAACGTGAACCTCGACACTCCCCCCTCTCTGGCTTAGCCCGTGTGTCTCAGCCACTAGGACCTTGGTTCCCGAATTAACTGCGGCTTTGCCGAGGACGTTTGATAGCGTTATAAGTCCTTGACCTCCTACTCCTGCAACTATAATATTCAACCTCTCCATCTTAATCACCTCATATGTTCCAGAGATCGTACCACTCAGGGTCACCTTCCTTAACCTTGACTATAGCGTCAAACGGGCAAACCTCTGCGCATACTCCGCAGCCGGTACATAGTGTTTCGTCGATGTAAGCTTTCTTATCATCGCGGACCATTATTGCGGGGCATGTGAATGCGTTATAGCATACTCCGCATCCAGTACACTTGTCTAGGACAACCTGATATATCGGGTTCTCTATACCCTTCCTCTTAGCTCTCCTGTCAACCTCTAGTGCACAAGCCCTCCTGGCTACAAGCAAAGCAGGTTTACGTTCGTTCTTAACGTAGTTTATTGCTTCGTAGATAGTGTCACTCGACTCTTTAATGTTGAATGGATCGAACTCTCCTACGTACTCTACTCCTACCGCCTTAGCTATTTTCTTAATGTCTATTGGAACGGTTTCCTCGTAAGTAGCTGTTACTCCTGTTCCGGGATGTGGTTGTTCTCCCGTCATACCAGTTACTCTGTTGTCAAGAACTATTATCAGCTGGGGGGCTTTGTTATAGACAGCGTTCACCAGCCCTGTTATCCCAGAGTGGAAAAACGTTGAGTCGCCAATTATTGCTATTGGGAATTGATCGCTTAAAGTGTGTGCGAAACCGTTCCCGAGGCCTATGCTTCCACCCATCTCTATTATTGTATCTTGCTCCTGGAATGGTGGAAGGACTCCCAGGCTATAGCACCCGATATCGCCGCTGAAAACTGGTTTTACCCTAGCCTTGTTAACCGCTTTCCTTAGCGCGTAGTAGGTCCCTCTGTGGGGACACCCTGGACACATGGCTGGGGGTCTAGCTGGTAGTTCGATGTTGTCTACTGATGATTGCCCGGATATGTTTGGCGGTAATGTTTCAAGCCCGTGGAACTCTGCTACTGCCCGTGCCACTTTATCGAGTCTCAGCTCGCCTATTAGGGGGACCAGGTCTTTCCCGTGTATATCCGCCTTTAACCCTAGCTCGTATGCCCTACTCTTGACTTGCATTTCCACAACAGGCTCGAGTTCCTCCACAATCAATACTTTCTCTGCATCCTTGAGAGGTTCCAGCATAGTGTCCGGTATCGGGAAAGGAGTCGACAGCTTAACCAGGGTAGTTTTATCGTATAATCCTAGATGTTCAAGGGCTTCTCTGGTATACGAGTATGCTAGTCCCGATGACACTATAACCATTTTATTACCAGGATTCTCTATTCTATTGAAAGGCTCGAAGCTACTCAAAGCTTCTACTATACTAGGCCACTTCTCGATTAAGCGCCGCCTCCGTTCTCTAGCATGAGCAGGTATCATCGTGAACCTAGGCCGGTCTTTTCTGAAGAATCCCTTGGTTCTTATCTGTGGAATCCCACCGAATGTAACAGGCCCCCTTACATGGGATATTCTCGTTGTGGTCCTGAAAAGCATAGGATGCTCTAGTCTCTCGCTTAGGTCAAACAACGTTTTAACCAGATCCTTAGCTTCACCCGGCTCACTAGGCTCGAATACCGGTATGTAGCTCTTCAACGCGTAAAACCGGTTATCCTGCTCGTTCTGGCTACTCCACATGTTAGGGTCATCAGCCGTTACTACAACAGTCCCACCCACAACACCTGTGTATGACAGTGTCATAAAGGGGTCTGCAGCCACGTTTAAGCCAACATGTTTCATTACTGCCATGGAGCGGATTCCACTGAGCTGGGCTCCATAAACTGCTTCCAGTGCCACTTTTTCGTTTGTACTCCATTCCACATGTATTCCGAGGTCCTTCGCTACCTTTGCAAGTGTCTCGATTATTTCGGTTGACGGTGTTCCAGGATAGCCTGCAACGAAACCTACTCCAGCTTCTAGGGCTCCACGGGCTATTGCTTCATTACCCAGTAGTAGCCTGGTGCTCCCTGGCGGCGATAGGAGCTCTCCCTTGCTGACCATTTTTCGTTGCACCTATTCTATTGTGTCTTGACACGCATTTTTATCTTAAACTGGTGTGGATTTTTCTCATCTATTGTAGAATAATTTTATATAAATGTTTCTATAATAGATATTATACGGTGTAAAAGATGGGTAACGAGGTAATATATGAGGACATGGACGTGATAGTGACAGAAGCACCTCGAGACGATGAACTAGAGAAGATGGTACTAGAAAAACTAGATAAAGCAGGAAGGCCTGTTTCGTGGAGAGAACTCAAGAAAATGTTTAGCGGAATAGCTGGAGAAGACAGACTCCGTAAAACAATATACAGACTCAAAGTCAGGGGAGACGTCGTTGAACTTACAGGCACAAGATTCACTCTACCGAAATATCTGGACAAGCTCGATTACTCTAAAGTCAAGAACCCCGCAGCAGTAAGCCACATAAGAGTAGAAACAATAGCCTAGGCTCCAAAATAATCCTAGAAACTCTAGCAACCATTGAACATCCTGCTAATCGAACAAGGAACAGTTAACACGACATACATGTAAACACCCCAAATCTTTTTCTTTTTTATCCAGTGAAACGTTATCAGAGGTGAATTCCTAGTGGATACTGGTTACAAGAAAGTTAAAGTCAGAATAGTAGACAAAGGAAGTATTGTAATGGTCTCAGTTCCAGGAGGGATGGAAGCAGTTGTACCTAAATCCAGCCTATGTAAGTTCCTGAAAAGATATAATTTAGAAGCTGACGAAGCTAAATGCTAGAATACTTCCATTATCCCGAGAATAAAAATAAAAACCAACCTTCTCTCTATTCAATAGTTATTGGCGGGGAAAAATAGCGGGGTAGGGTAGCCTGGTAGCCCGCGGGGCTCATAACCCCGAGGTCGGTGGTTCAAATCAGGGCTGCCCGAGCGGTGGCCCTGGGAGACTCCACCCCCCGCTACCAAGTAATTGCGGGGGCCCCGCCATCACTTACTCTTATCCTCCAGCCTAAACTGGTGAGGTAAAAGATCTTCCAAATTCCAAACAACCTTATCACCCGTCCTCAAGCTATATGATACTATCGTCGCCTTAGGATTGAACTCAGATATAACCTGTCTACAAGCACCGCAGGGGCTAACAGGCTGGTCCGACTCCGTGAAAATGTACACGTTCTCTATGTCTCTATGCCCGTGTGTTACAGCGTTGAATACAGCTACGCGTTCAGCACATATTGATAACCCGTAACTGGCATTCTCAACATTCACACCATAGTAGAGTTTCCCACTCCGAGTCTCTACTATAGCCGCAACTCTGAAATTGGAGTAAGGCGCGTAGGAGTTCTCTATTATCCCTCTAGCTAGGCTAAGAAGCTCCTTCTCCTCCACGGCTGATCCCTCCTATCAATAATCTTTTTAGGTGTACTGTATATTTAGGGTGAGTGAAGGGTTGAGGAAAGTTGACGGAGACAGCTCAGCCAGCCGATTTGTTGGAGAAGCCGAGGCTTTTCTATGAAAAACTGAAAGAACCCTTTGTTGGGAGAGACGAAGAGGCTCTAACCATAGTTCTTGCACTACTATCGGGGGAGCATGTTATAATAATTGGCGAGCCCGGAACCGCTAAAAGCGCTCTAGCTAGAAGGGCAGCCCTTCTCCTAAACGCTAAGTTCTTCAAATATCTACTAACAAGATTTACTGAACCCTCAGAGCTGTTCGGCCCCCTAGACATTAACGCGTTGAGAAAGGGGTTGTATAAGAGGATAACATCTAACAAACTGCCTGACGCTGAAATAGCCTTCTTAGACGAGATCTTCAACGCTAACAGTGCGATACTAAACAGTCTTCTAAGCATACTTCAAGAGAGAGTCTTATACGACGGTTATAGCGAGATAAAAGTCCCGCTCTGGTCTCTCGTCAGCGCCAGCAACAGGATACCCGACGAGCCGGAGCTAGACGCTCTGTATGACAGGCTCCTATTCAGGCATATAGTTAAGCCTGTCCCAGAAGAGCTATGGGAAAAACTGCTTGACCGCTCATGGATGATAGAGAAAGGCGTGTTCGAAGATGTTAAGCCAGTTATGTCCTCATCGGACTTACTTAGCTTGAACAAGCTAATCTTCCAGGTGGATCTAACCAGTGTTAAACAGAGCCTACTGAGGCTATTCGCTATACTAGAGGATAATGGAATGCATCTCACTGATAGAAGGAAAGGTAAAACTCTGAAAGCCATCGCGGCATACGCGTTATTCAACGGCAGAATGAAAGCTAGAACAGAAGATCTCTTCGTACTCAAATACATTGCTCCCAGGGACGCCGAGGATTTTGATAAAATAAACAATATACTACTTGAGGAGCTGAGAACCCCTGACAAGATACTTGTAGAGCTTGACGAGATAGATCATAATGTGGAACTCATAAAGAAGGAGGTCGGTAGGCTTAAGAGCTTCGACCCCAAGCTCGTCGAGATATATAGGAGTCTTAAAGCAGCCAGGCGGCGCGTCGCCATGATATCCCGTACCAGTGATGATAGCAGGGTTACAAACAAGGTAGACGTGCTCATTAACAAAATAGACGATCTCCTCGACGAGGTAACTAATAAACTAGGTATGTAAAATGGTCATTCCAGGAACTACCGGAAAAAAGAACACTAGCCTCTTCGAAGGCTTAGACATAGACGATCCATTGAAGAAATACAGAGGCTCCCGTATAATCAAAGTGACGAGAAAACTAGGCGAGCCTAAAACCCATGGAGCAACCCGTATACCTTTGGAGTTAGCGGAAGAAGTATACTACGCGTTCTTCGTCCCCTACCCCTTATTCAAGAAAAACCTTAGCTTCGACGAGAAAGATTTCTACTACAGGTACATAGTCCTTACCTCGATTCTTGAAAGCGAGTCATTCAGGAAAGCGAAAGCCTATACTATAGCAGACCCAGTAGCCTCTACTATTGCAGCCGCCATATTTCTACATAATCTCTCACTGGAACTCCAGAAGCAAGCCGGGTTCCCAGGTGTAGGAGACTATGCCCGGAAAGGAAACCAGTCATCAATATCATCGAGCGAGGACAAGGGAGGCGAGCCGAAGCATTTGGATGATAAAAGGATTAGAAAGGCGGTGGAGTCAGCTTTAAATAAAACAGTCGAATCTGTGAAAACTGCAAAGGAACTAGAATCTTTCGTTAAAAGCTTCACATCAGGCTCATCATCGGTCATGACTTTAGAGGACGCTGTTCCCGAGCTCGTGAAAATGGCTGAGAAAAGCGATGTTAGAAAGCTCCTAGAGAACCTGTCCGGTTTCGACATAGGGAAAGTCAGGTTTTCACGGGTCATCGACCGGTCATCTAAAGGCGAGATAATAGGATTGGAGAGAGGGACCGATCTAGAAAGACTGCATCATTCCCAGCTAGCTCTGCCCGAGATAATGTTTCTCGCAAACTTCGCTAATCAGGATCTATTATTATACGAAAAGGGACTACCAGCCAGGAGAGGGCCAGTTTACGTACTCCTCGATAAAAGTGGAAGTATGACGGGTAAAAAGATGATATGGGCGAAAACTGTTGCGATAGCATTATTCAAAAGATCAATCAATGAGAGCAGGTGGTTTATGATCAGGTTCTTCGACAGCGTTCCCTATCCGTTGTATAAGATAAGTCCTAGAGCCAAGGGTAGAGACGTTGTTAGGCTTATAGATTACATGGTCAGGGTTAAACCTCAGGGAGGTACGGATATTTCGAGAGCTATAAGAACTGCTGTGCAGGATGTATTGGAGACTAGGCAGAAAAGACTCCGGCCCGGGGACCTGGTTCTTATAACTGACGGCGAGGACCGGATTAATCCTGAGGACATTAAAAAGACTTTATCCAAAGCCAATTTGAACCTAGTATCTGTAATGATAGGCGGTGATAACGAGAGTCTCCGCAGGGCATCAGATTACTATCTGAAAGCCTTTAAGCTGACTGACAAGGAAGCGTTGAAGGTTATTTACTATAGGAGGGATCGCTAGGTTTCCAGTGCATCTAAGGGATTGTCCCGATTGACTTTACATATGTATTCTTCATCTACCGCTCCTTCCCGAAGTAGCTCTTCTTGAAGCGATGCCAGGTTCCATGGATAGAATGCATTGGGCCTGCCCTTATCGTCTACATAGTCTGATTCCAACATATAAACCGGCGGGACATTATTCACCAGGTATTCTAATAACCGCTTCTTCGTCCCAGGTATGGTTGAGGACAAGCCTAGCCTAAATGCTTTGACAGCCATCGAAGGTTTTGCGTGGTGAAATATTATCCTTTTACTAGGTTTAACCCCGATTCTATCCAGGGTTTCCTTAACTATCTCAACGGTCGAATCATCATTGTTTTCAAGATGCATCTGCAGAGGACAACCGGTTTCCTCTGATACTAAGAGGGCTTTCTCCAGGATTAAATGGGATATCAAAGCCCTATCAACCCATGTTTTATAATGCTGATGTCCAACTTCTCCGATGCCGTCTAGCTCCCCTTTAAGGCATTTTTCTTTTATAACATCCAGAACCCTGTAACCCAGTTCGAGGGCATCCATTGGTTTAACGTTGTATCTATCTATAAGCCTGTCAACTTCGCTTGGATGGAACCCGGCGAAACACTTTACCTTTAAATCGCTTGAGGACGCTTCACGGCACTCCCGTATAATCATCCTAATTATTCTCTCATAGTTATCTAGGCTAGGCTCTAAGTTATAGTCCCATGGGGGTAATGTAAGAAAACCGAGTAACCATAGCCCGGCCTCCCTAGATTTGGAAGCGATAATCTTGCCTCCAAGTCCTTTAACAGGGTTAGGATGCAGATGCGGGTCCGCGTAACGGCACTTCAATCTGCCACACCAAGATATTCTAAAATGTGGTGTAGTAGAATACTTTTACCTAAGTAATGATTCCTTAGGTTAGTGCTGAGAGTGTTTAGCAATGCGTAAAGGCGGAGAGTATCTTGGTATTGGGAAGCTACCCTATAGCATACTTGGAGAAATACTTTCCCAGATCGAGTCACCCGGTACAGATGTTCTAGTAGGCCCCCGTATAGGGGAGGACGCTGCTGTAATCAAAATAGGGGATACCGACTATGTGATGCTTGTCCATACTGATCCAATAACAGAAGCGTCTTCGAGAATTGGATGGCTTTCAATTAACGTAGCCGCCAACGATATAGCCGTGTCGGGAGCCCGTCCGTCTTGGTTTACTGTAACGCTCTTATTTCCCCCTAACACAGATCCTGTTCATATCCAGAAAGTTGTAGTGGAAATGAAGAAGGCGGCGGACCGGATAGGCGGAAAAATTGTAGGAGGACACACTGAAGTCTCACCTGGCATCTCCAAAACAATCGTTATAACAACCGCTATAGGAATAACGAAAAACAACCAATATGTGAGAACAGGAGCAGCCAAGCCGGGCAGCTTGGTTTTCCAGGTGAAACCAGCTGCACTAGAGGGGACAGCTATTCTTGCACACGACTTCAAGGAAAAACTAATTCAAGCCGGGGTCGACCCCACTGTTTTGATGAGAGCAGAGAGTTTCATAGAAGAAATAAGTGTAGTTGAACCAGCAGTTAAGCTCGCGGAGAACGGGCTTGCCGAGTCAATGCATGATCCAACAGAAGGCGGAATACTGGGAGGATTAATAGAGCTTGCTAAGGCTTCCAATGTTTCCCTAGAGATTGACTCATCGTCGATGATTGTTAGAGAGGAGACCAAACTAATAACCGAAGCCTTAGGAGCCGACTGGATGAAACTTGTCAGTAGCGGATCCATTATCGGAACAATGAAGCCTGAAGCTGTAGAAACTGCTGCTAAACTAGTTAGGGAGAGCGGACTAGAATTCTCCGTTATAGGCATAGTAAAGGAGTGGTCTGGTTTCGATGTATATTTACGGGATAAGGGAGTTTATTATAATGGATATGTTAGAGAGGAACTTTCAAGGTTAATAGAAGAAGATCGTAGTGGGGTGTAGCTAGTGTCGGCTACTCGTAGATACGAATGTGATGACCCGCCATGCATGCACGTCGTATTCGATGCTAGGAGAAAGAGGTACGGTGTATTCGTAGAAGACTCCGAGGGGAATATACTATACATACCTGCCAGCAAAGTGGAAAAAGCTGCTGACAGGATAAGCGAGCTCAGGTCTACTCATTTCAAGGAGGCTACCGGGACTGAGATAGACGAGCTGGCGAGAAAGTACTTGGGGGCCGAGTTAGTCACGGAAGAGGATGACTATGGAGAGTGAAAAAGGGGAGTTTAGCTTAGGTATTCCTTGGGTATCTGGCTGATATTAGCCCTGATAGCCTCGACGCTCTCTAGGAATCCTTTCTTCTCCTCATCGTTCAACGGGAGCTCGATAATTCTCTCAACACCGTTCCTGCCGAGTACTACTGGCACTCCTGCAGTTACATCTTTCACTCCATACTCTCCGTCCAGGTAGACACTTGCCAAGAATACCCTCTTCTGGTTCTTGA
>JALUZI010000243.1 GCA_027012045.1 Desulfurococcales archaeon | reverse complement strand
GAGTCCCCTGTTCATTGACAACAGGTAAGTGCCGTATATTCAAACTTTTCATCCTATCATAGGCATCTTTAATGGACTCACTCTGTCTTATAGTGACTGGAGCCGACTTCATCACCTCCCTAACCAAGGGATCCCTCTTAACTATACCTGTGGCTATAAAGTAGAGGAAATCGCTTTTGGTCAGGATGCCAATGGGTCTTAGGTTATCGTCGACAACAACCACGCTTCCAACACGGTTCTGATACATAATCCTTGTAGCGTCAACCAGCCGTTCGAAAGGTTTCACTGTGATCGGAGGAGAACTCATAATTTTAACAACGCTCTCCGACCACTCCATAACATACACCACTCGCGCCAAAGGCACGCGGCCCCTCCCCAGAGGATAAGGGGGCCGGGCAGCGGCGAGAGCCGTTCTCACCCCGTAGACCCATGAACGCCGACGTCCGGGTATAGGTTGCTCCCTTCCGGGCCTGGCCAGGTTCACCCGGTAAAAGCGGTAGCCACGGCCCTCCGGCCGTGACTCCGCTACCGCCGGCCCCATGGGGCGGGGGTCATCGTAGGCTCAGGCCGCTGTTCACCCCGGCCCCCTATCCCCTGGGGAGGTTACTGGCCCCGCATTACGCCCATTTCGGCTGTGAGGGAGGGCGAGCCCCTCAGCCCTACCCGCGTGCCTTGATTTAAAAGAAGGATTGCCGAGGCTAATTATAGTTACTACTAGGCTATACTATATGGTACCCTCCCTTTACAAGGTCTGCCATCGTTATGAGGCCAGGCTGGTGGTCTAGGACTCTGGGAGCCATATTTACTATTACTGCAGCAGTACCCAGGTCTCCATGTGTTCCAGTGCTTCTCCACGTTATCTCGGGTTCTCCGTGGAGCCGTATTTCCTCGTAGTTTGCAAATCCTATGCCGGCCCTCATCTCTACTCTTATGACTTCCTTGTCTTCCGCAAATCCAACGCCATAGCCGCGTACACCGACGACTTTCCCTTTCTCCACAGTGACACCGTTAGAGGTAACTTGCTCGCTGGCAATAACCGCTTCCTGCCCTTCCTCAACTCTATCAACATCCAACCCGGTAATTGTAGATATCAGTAATACAGACTCGGCGAAACCGACATGACCTGTTAGTCTCCCCTCTCTCAACGCTTCCTCGAACTCGCCGGGCTCCATGTTAACTCCTATCTTTTTCTGGAATGGCAGTCTCCGCAGCGAGGCGTCTAGAGACCTAACCGCTTCGACTTTTTCGAGTAGAGCCATACTGGTAGACATAAAGGCCGGCAGCGAATCTAAGAGGAAGCCCGGGTTAATCCCGGTCCCCAAAACCGTCACACCCCTAGTTTTCGCGTATTCGTCTAGGAGGCTGGCTAGCTCCGGGTACCTATAATATGGGAAGGAGAGCGTTTCACAGGTAGATACTACATCCGCACCGCTGTCTATGGAGTGGACGATTTGAGGGTAGACATCGGATAACCATGTACCTGTTGCGTGGAAAACCAGGTCAGGCTTAACCTCGTAGAGGACTCGGTAGTCACCCGTGACTTCTACACCAAGCTTTTCACTTATCCCGATAATTTCACCCAAGTCTCTACCCTTTTTCGAGGGGTCAATGTCAATAGCAGCTACAGGCTCGTATCCACGGGCTATTGCGACTTTTGAAATTAAGGATCCTATCGGTCCAAGCCCGTATATAGCGAATCTCATGAAGCGAATCCACCTCTAACACGTTGTGTCGAGTAAGGAATGATCTGGTCTCTTACTTAAATAAACATGAATAGGAAATGGCCAAACTCTTAAAAATCTCATTTGCAGTCAAAACAAGACATGGGAGCCGCGGTCGCCTAGCCTGGTATGGCGCCGGCCTGCTAAGCCGGTGGGGGTCTCCCGCGCGGGTTCAAATCCCGCCCGCGGCGCCATTTCGAGCATAACCCCCACCAAATCCTTCAACCAGGTGTATGTAATGGTTCAAGTACAAATAATCGGAAGCGGCGGCTCGGCTCCGCCGCCTGGATACGGTGGGCCCAGCATTCTAATAGACACGGGCTCCACACGCGTCATCCTCGACTGCGGAGAGAATTGTGTTTCAACACTAGGAAAGCTAGGAAGAGATCCGTGTAGAATAGACTATGTGTACATAAGTCATATCCACTTTGACCACTGGGCGGGATTGCCGAGTCTCGCCGTGAAACTGCTCGAGAGGGGATGCCCTAGACTTACAGTTCTAGCCCACAAAGAGGTCGCAACCTCATTGAATGATTATCTATCAACATTCATGCCATCCAGCATAGTTTACGAGTTAAAGGAAGTTGAAAACGAGGAGATTGACATGGGAGAATATACTGGGAAACTCTTCGAAACAACCCACAAAGTGCCCACATATGGCGTGGTGGTCACGGACAAAAAGAACGGTGAAGCTAAACTTGTTTATACCTCTGACACGGGATATACGAGTTCAATAAGGGAACTAGTCCAAAGTTCTCCAAAGGCTCTAATAGCAGATACTACTCTACCAGCCAAAATGATCGACGTAGCTGTCAAGACAGGCCATATGACTGTCTCACAAGTCCTCAAGCTCGCAGATGATATAGATCCGGACATAACAATTGCATTTCACCTAACGGAATCTAGTCTTAACGAATTAATGGAAAACAAGGCGAAGGGCCTTATTATTCCCCGTGACGGCATGGTATTCAACATCTAATCAGCGGAAATCATACGTCTAATAAACTCCATATCATGTTCAGCGAGCCCCCAGCCCATAGACCCCAATATCTCACGTAAATGGCTTTCATTCTCAGTTTTGACTAGAGCGATAACCCTTGGATTTGAGATTGCGTAATTAATAGCTATCTGAACAGGCGTCTTATTATATTTGGAAGCAACCGTGGCTAGTATGTTATCCCTGGCAACTCTGCCTCTTTCGATGACGTTATAGGCTTGTATAGTTATACCATGCTTTGAACAGATAACATCTAACCCGTCTTCAACCGGGTACCTGTGATACACGCTGTAGTGGACTTGGTCAACGACTATATCCGTTTTCCTGGTAGCAGTAATCGCCTCCTCCAGCTCGTGTGGGTAAAAATTACTCACGCCAATATAACGTGCCAAGCCCTCGTCTACTAAAGCCTCAAAATTCCTTATCTGCATGCTTATAGGTATACTTGGATTGGGCCAGTGTATAAGGAAGAGATCTACTTCACTGAGCCCCAATCTTTTGAGACTATTTCTTGCAGCTCTAACCACTTCCTCCCGGCTCACCAAGTGAACTGGTAGCATTTTAGTAGTCACGAAAACGTTCTCTTTACCAACTTCCCTCAGGATTTCTCCTACAAATACTTCTGCTCTTCCAGAGTCATACATTTCCGCGGTATCAACATTGTCAATACCGCTACGGATGCCCTCTAAGAAAACAGTTTTTGCCTTACCGTAGTCTCTAATACTCCACGTACCTAGTCCAATAGCTGAAACATACTCTCGTGTGCGCCCAATTTCCTTTCTCACTACAACCATGAGCACCCACCACTATGTCATCTACAAGTCAAAGCGCCTTTGCCAAGCTTTCCACGAAAGTTATTCTATCATAGTCACTTTTGTTTTCCAAATGCGAACGGCTAACAATTAATGCGGGAACACCTAGTAACCTAGCTTGCTCTCCATCAGTAGAAACTTTATCACCCACAAAAACAGACTTCTCAAGTTTAGTGCCTATTTTCTCCTTTATAATCGAAGCTAGAATAGGACTAGGCTTACCGGTTACTATACTTACTCGTATACCGGTTGATTTCTCTATTAAACCAACAACGCCTCCAGCACCCACTTTAGGCCCCGTAGACGTTGGAAGAAGTTCATCCGTATTTGTAGCTATTAGCTTAGCCCCCCTTAACACGGCTCTCACAGCTGCCGATACATGTTCATAGTTAACCTTTCTGTCAAGCCCTACAACAACGTATTTTGCATGAATCCATTCGCTCATAGTGAGGACGATATGATTCTGCAATACAAGTTCCTCAACTAGACCCGCTTCACCAACCGGTAGTACTGGCACACCTCGGCCTTCAATCTTCCTTAAATATAGGGCAGAACTATAGGAGCTAGTAATTATGTGGGACTCGTCAACATCTAATCCTATTCTACTGAGCAAGTAGCTATAAGTCCTCCTACTTCTAGTCGAGTTATTAGTGACTATGTAAACCTCCTTCCCCTTATCGAGCATGTTCCTTAAAACAGACACGTTTTCCTGGATAGGCTCGCCTTCGAGCCACACTACCCCGTCTAGATCCACAAGTAGAACATCATAGTTCTCCAGGCTCAATAGCTAAATGCCCCTCGTTTTATGGCATAACCGACCTATGTGGTGCCGCGGCCGGGATTTGAACCCGGGTCACGGGCTCGAAAGGCCCGCATACTTGGCCGGGCTATACTACCGCGGCACCCTAGGATTTCTATACCCTACCTGTAGGGTTAATAAAATAGTTTCTCAACCCTTCTCCTGGAGGACAGCTTTGAGTGTTTCCACGTTTTCCGGGTGCACACTTCTTCTCCGCGGGTCTACAGGTATTCCAAGCTTTAGCGCCTTCTTAATAGTAAGACCGGCCTCGGACAGCTCGCCTTTACTGAACCCTTTCCCGTATCTCCACCCTTTCCATATTCCCCCATGCTTCAGCAGTACAGGCTTTTTCACCCTAGCCCGTATCATCCGTGATCACCCGGGTATTCTAAACTCTTCAGTTTCATGTAATCTTTAAAGTTTACCTGGTATAATGGCATTGTAATACCTGCCTTCTCCATGAGTTCGCAGAGCTTACATAATTGTCTACCCTCATTGGTGGGTTCACCACACCTCCCGCACATAGGTAGTGATACAGGCTTGACGTATCCTTCATTGATCAACCGTGATGTAATCTGGTCTATGGATCTGACAATGTTCAGTGCGACACCGGGGTTATCCTTCTCAAGTCTGTACAGGACGCTTCTTATTTTAGCTCTGAACGTTGGCGCGTAATTAATGAACATACATTCTGTATCCTGGAACCTGAACCCGTCAATAGCCGCATACAGTGCTGCCTCGTATTCGTAGACATATCTTAGTGGCTTCACTTTATGTACGAATTTCGGGTTTCTATATCTGAATGATGGATTTTGACGTATGAGTCCTATGATGTCTCCTCTAAGGATGTTGGCGATCATCGTTTGAGCTATATCGTCAAGGTTATGGGCTGTAACCGTTTTGTCTGCACCGAACATTCTCCCATAGAAATTAATGATTCTCCTACGGAGGATTCCGCAGTAAGTGCATGGAGAAACGTTTAAACCATTTCTCCAAGCTTTTTTAACTATCTCATAAAGACTGAGACCAGTATATTCCCTTATACTTGTTACTATAACGTCAACCCCCCTCTCCCTGGCGAGTTCTTTCATGTACCTTATATCGCTTGGCTTGTTGTAGCCTGGGATTCCCTCGATTATCGACACTCCTATGAGTCTGCCCGGGTCATGTATTTGCGAAAGGATATCCAGCATGACATAGCTATCTTTTCCCCCGGACAGCCCCATTAAGAGCACGTCGCTCTCGTGGAACAGGTTGAACTCCCTGATAGTTCTAAGAACACGGTTCTTCACGTCTTCTTTGAAACACTTTTTAGAAAGACTTTTACCGGTATGGGCTTGATATACCTCTGGTTCACCCGGGCACTCGTCTCCGGAATCCATATCTATTTCAGCCTTCTACAGAACTGGTTTTTCAGCCTATTTAAGATTCTGAGCGACATGCCCCAAACGGCTAACTCGTCGGTTATTACGAGCGCGTTAACAGCTATTTTGCGCATAGGGTGAACCCATGTGCCGAGTTTTGAGTCACAAATCTTATACCATGGAACGATTATAACCCTGTCAATCTCATCATTACAGACCCTAACATTACCGGTAGAAAGGATTTCAGCTATGACAGGGTAAACTTTAATGTCCGGATTATTCAGCGGCCTCTCTGGAGGAAGAATGCCTCTTACAGCCACAGAGCCGCTATCGAGGCAGACTTCTTCCCTAGCCTCCCTCAGGGCTCCCTCGATAACTGCTTCGCCCTTCTTAAGCCTGCCCCCAGGGAAAGCGAGATCACAGCTCCAAGGATATCCTTCCCTACATGATTTGTGGACCATTAACACACCATCCCTATTGTATGCAACGAGAACAGCCGCTGGTTCCACCGTGTACCACCGCTGTTTCGGGGGGCCTCACATGCGGGCCTTGTCATCATCCCAGCCAACTTGAGGTCTGTAGGGCAAAATGCCCCGGGTTCCCATGTCAACGGCCCTGGTTGACTCTAGTACCAATTAAGCCTCTATATAATATTCTCATAGCCGGCTTGGTAACACTTAAATCCCTTGTCGGGCAATTGATAAACCTAGCCCTGGCTGGGTACGTGGGCCCGTAGCTCAGCCAGGGAGAGCGGCGGACCCCGCCGCCCCTCAACCCTTCCCTCGCAACTAGCAGCAGTCCAGCAGGGAGTCTCTAAGATATTCTATCAACCCTGCTTTCTCCAGGTATCTGTAGTGACGATATAATTGCTCGTGGCTAATACCGAATTCCATTGCAACCTTATACGGACGCCTCGATTTCGATATTGCGTATAGTGTTAAGATAAAGTTCTTGAAGGCCCTAGGGTTTTCGAGTTTTTCTATTATTCCATTTCTATTCGATAAGTTCAAAATTATACTCTTGTTCTGACCGCACTTCAACCATTTTACTATCTCGCTGTTAAGGGTTATCTTAACCCTCCTGTTTCTCTCCCTCCGGCTGTCCCGAGTGTAGTAAATAGCGTCACCGTCAACCTCGATATCCCTGATCCTCAACCGTGCTAACCCCTCGAGATAGATGTTAACAGAGAATTCAGCACTTCGGGGAACCTGGTTTTACCTACTTCGACTAAATCGTATTTAACATTCCTGTCCGCTATGAACACTATTTTCTTCCTGGCGTAATCTACTCTCTCGATTAGCCCTATACCGGACACAGTGCCCTTATGGTATAATGCTATCATTAATCCTTTCTCCCATCCTTGAATGAGCCTCTCAACGCCTCTTAACTTCGGGATTCTAACATTGTTGCCTGTGACTAATACTAGTTTACCCCAACTATTCATTTCTGAATAGATAATCCCTTTGAACCCAAGGTCACTTACATCCACCCGGGAACCCGTGAATACTGGTAAACCAATAATGCTAGTTTCGTCAGGCGAGACAGTATGCCTCGAAGGATCATTGAAGGCTTTCATAACTATCCTCTGACGATGAATCCTCCTCTCGCTCCGGCTCTTAGAGCCTGGGATCGCTGGAAAGCTATACTTCACGGTACTCCCAGGATACCAGTAAGCGAGTATTCTCTCTTCTAACTGGTGCAAACCCGTGTATACAACTAGTGGTCTCTCAAAAGACTGTGCTATAGCCATCTTTGAGTATAGAGCTGCTAACCCTTCAATCCAACCGTCTGTATCGACGATTATTGGCTTATGTTTATCCAACTCTAGCATCTTCTTAATTCTAAGATAACAATATATGTACTTCTCAATATCCGAGGGGGGAGAGATTACTCCAGTGAAACAGTCATGGTGCAATCCCGGTCTATTGCCGGGGAATAGCGGGTTTATAGTGGTTCCTGAAACGAATGCTGGCAAGAAGATCTCGTTCTGGCCTATGTCAACAGTGATGTATGCTGGTTTACGCGTTTTTGACAGACTGTTGTAAACGAGTGTTGATAACGTGCTTTTAAACGAGTCCGGGGGACCTATAAATACCAAACCATCGTATTCTCCTTCAGAGGCTATGCTAGTTATTTCGTTCCTAACACGATACAGATGCTCCCCCAAGGGGTCCTTCTCAACTTCCGCCTCTAAAGGAGATATCTCGTAGCTACAACGCTCATAAATTATCATGGAGTAAGTCCTACCTATTGGAACTGTGAAACTACAGTTGCCAGTACACTCGTATCCCATAACTTCGGCTGAACAAGAATCCAATGAGACACTTGCAGGACCCCTCACCTTGTAATAACCCGGTTCCAGGTTTCCCATAGATAGCCCCAGGATAACTATATAAACCGCCTAGCTAACTAAAAACAATCCACCGGAAGCCGTGGTAGTATAGCCTGGCTTAGTATGCGGGCCTGTCAAGCCCGTGACCCGGGTTCAAATCCCGGCCACGGCGCCAAATTTCTATCCAATCATAAATACGGCAGTTCACTTCAAGCCTCGGAGTTGGCCAATAAAGAAACTATCTCTAGAAATGTAAGGATCTACGGGACGCTATGCTCCTAGTCCTATCCATTAACTGGCTACCGTAAATCGTGTACTTGGTGCCTGATAATGCATATGCTATAACTGCACCCAGTGCACTAGCTGGGATCATCCAGTTGCTACCCATCATGTCACTTGTCATCACTATGGCTGTAAGTGGGACTTTGGCTGTTGCAGCTATCATGGCAGACATCCCGACTACTATGAAGAAGGTGGGACCCGCGAGGTGCATACCTAGTTTTTGAAGTATCTCTCCCAGCATTAGGCCTAGTGATGACCCTATAACTATCATGGGGGCGAATACTCCACCGCTATTACCCATTCCGACTGCCATGCTTGTAGTGAGTATTTTTCCTATCACTATCAGTAAGAGTGTGAGTATAGGGATACTAGCCGACTTAGCCGCTACTTCTATCGCGAGATACCCTCTGGAGACTAGGCCTATGGATGATAGCGGATCAATATATGTTATTATAAAGGCTGTTACACCGGCCAGTAGGCCACCAACCACTATTCTTTGATAGAGGTTGGGAAGGTACTTGGGCGTTTCCTCCTCGAACCAGTAGAAAACTTTGATGAATGCGATGCTGAAGGGTATGATGAAGACTCCTAGGAGAGCCGAGAACAGGATGTCTTCAACTCCCAGTGTTATTCTCCCAATGGGGAATAGCGGTTTGAACCCGTAATAGGCGCTGTATACTGTGTAGCTGGTTATTGATGTAACTATAGCTGGTACAAAGGCGTCGGTTTCATAGTCTTTCCTGTAGAGGACTTCAATGGCGAATATTGAACCCCCCAATGGGGCTCGGAATACGGCTCCAATGGCTCCTCCTATGCCGACTATAGCGAACATTCTCCTGATGTATTTGTCAGCTTTCATGAATTGTGCGACAAGATAACCCATACCTGACCCTGACTGGACTAATGGACCCTCTGTTCCAGCGCTTCCACCCATACCAACGAATATGCCTGAGGTGAGCAGCTTCACGGCCGGGACACGGGCTCTGATGGCTCCCCAGTAATGGTGTATAGCTTTTATAGTTACATCAGTTCCGTGGCCAGCTGTTTCGGGCGCTACTTTGTATACTATATATCCCGATACGACTGATCCTACTATATAGGCGATAAGTAGCCTGGTAGGGTTGAAGTGGGTTTTAACGAAGTTAACCGCGTAACTAACGTCAATCTCTCTCCCCGGCTCGAACGGTAGTATTCCTATCCACGGTAATACGACTGCCTCTATGTAGTGGAGGAACTCGCTGAATATTATGGTAACTATACCTGTGAGAACACCTGTTATGAAGGACATAACTATTATCCATCCCATACCCATAACCAGCATATTCCTAGTAATCCTCGACCTCAGCACAATACAGCACCGTCGCTACCTGCCCTATCGCCGTAGTTGGCCTAATGTAATATATAATAGTTAAAAAGGAGGTTCCACCGTGTTTATCCAAAACAAGAACCGCGTCAAGCCGAGGTGTGTTATGGATTGTTCCACCTAGAAGTGCCAGAGCAACCTATAACCAGCGTAGTAGTCTCGCTAGGCATAATACTTCTCCTAGTTCTAGTCTTGCCTTTCAAGAGTAAGAAAGTAGAGGAGAACCTTGAACCCTTCTTCCTATTGATGGGCAGTATTGGAGTCGCGGTTCTATACTTTGCGGGACTCATGAACACAGAACAATTGAAGCATTTGGTTTCAATAGCGTTGAAAACACCTCTGGTTATATCGGGTAAACCCATCGGTATAACACAGGTAGTGTTCCTGGCAGGCCTTTTCTTCTACTACTTCCACAGACAGATCAACTCAGGCATACTTTCACTATACAACAAAGTAGGGCCTTTCTGGTTTAGCGTGATATTCGTCACAGTCTTCGGGTTAACCTCAAGCATAATCTCCGTAATAGTAACAGCTGTGATACTCGCCGAGATAGCGGCCGCACTCCCGGTCCCTAGGAGTGCTAGAATAAAATTCGTAGTAATATCATCGTTCGCGGTAGGAATGGGTGCAGCGCTCACCCCTGTAGGTGAGCCTCTAGCTACTATAGCAATATCCAAGCTAGGAGAGTCATTCGACTATCTACTACGACTCCTCGGCCCATTCATAGTACCGGGCGTCATAGCAATATCACTCTACGCGGGATACGAGCTAAAGAAAGATGTGGCAAAGGAGGGATCCAGAGAGGCAGTAGTAGGGGAATACGAGGAGACTCTCAGAACAATAACGTGGAGAGCAGTAAAGGTCTACATGTTCGTGATGGCACTGGAACTACTAGGCAACAGTTTCACACCCCTAGTGAAATGGTACTTCTCCAAGATACCTTCCTACATACTTTATTGGGTGAACATGGTATCTGCAATACTGGACAATGCAACCCTCACTGCAGCAGAAATAGCGCCGTTCCTCACAGTCGCGCAAATAAAAAGTGCCCTAATGGGGCTGATAATATCTGGAGGAATGTTGATTCCGGGTAACATACCCAATATAGTGGCTGCTGGCAGGCTTAAGATCACCTCGAAGGAATGGGCTCGGATAGGTGTTCCGTTGGGGCTGGTGTTAATGAGTATTTATTTCGTCCTAGTAGAAATTCTTAAACTATAAGAGCAGGAGGTGGTATCGATATGACTATAAGTAAGGCATTAGTCCCAGTAGACTTCTCTGAGCATTCCAATGCTCTCGTAGAATGGCTTCCAACACTCAAGAAGATGGGTATACGAAAGATATGGCTTCTACACGTGTTGGATGAATTGAAAATAGAGCATCCCGCCGCAGGTTATAACATTGAAGAAATTATGGAAGAATATGTCAGAGAAGCTAAAGAGAAGCTTGAAAACTATAAGAAAGAACTTTCCTCCACGTTCGAAGAAGTCAACATATGCACTATATGGGCTGGAGACCCAGCAGTTGTTATAGTCAAACAAGCAGAGGAACTCGGAGTAGATGTAATAGTAATGGCTACCGGAGGCAAGGGATGGTTCAAGGAATTAATATTAGGTTCAACCTCCAGGAAAGTAGCTAGACTCTCAACAAAACCTGTGATCCTAGTAAAGAAAGAATGGATGGAAGAGAAACGGCAGACAAAGTTCGATCACATACTAGCCTCAGGCTGGCTGGAGAACCCTGAGGACGATACTGAAATACAGACTCTGATGTGCAGTCTCCAACACGCTAAGCGGATTGCCCAGTCAATATTTGATGCAACCGGTAACAAGCCGTTTATACGTGCATTCGTTATTGTGACAAAGGTAGACAGAAAAGTCGTCGAGAGGACTAGAGAAAGGATTAACAGTGTACTAGAAGGCTTCGACGAGTTTGACTACGATATTATAGTTTGGGCGGGCGAACCAGTTGAGGACCTGATAAAAGCAGCAGTATCATTCGATGCGGACCTAGTAGTTATAGGATCCAGAGGCTCCTACAAAGGATTCAGCCTAGGATTCAGGTTGACCTCCTTGCTTAGCAAGATAGACATACCTATGTATATCTGTAAATAGCATCCCCGCTCAATCCGCCCAAAACCCTTTTACCAGTAAGAGAGCTGTTGCATAGCTTCCTCTTGGCAACGTGAAAGATAAAGTAAACTCTCTTCCACTGCTTTCACTGCAACTGTAATTGCAGACAGGTATGAAAGCTGGTCTATTCAAGTATAGGCCAGTTCTCGGCTTTACATACTCTGTTCCACCTATACTTTTCTCCAATTCTTTAACTAGGGAATGCTGGAAATAGAATCCAGGCACTGCTTTCCTTCCACATGGAATCCTCCTTGCCACTATTCCCTCCAAGCCCGACAATTGATTATACGTTAGGTACGGCTCCAACTCCTTCGTCTGTAAGTACCATGCCAGCGACCTGTTGAAGAAATAAGAGGTATAGGACTCTATAACCAGGTCTCTTATTTCCCTATTATAATGCGGCACGATTGAAAGCCTGTTGGCTGCATCTTTATACATACCTGCCTCCATCGACGGCAGTAGATTCTCTTTATGCATTGACAGAGTGTGATACCATGCTTCATGGTAACGCGTATCTACCAGTGCTTTGCCTATAAGGTGATTCACGGGGCGTTTCAACCCAAACCTCTGGTAACCATAGAAATTAGCCATGTAAACATGTTCCTTCCCACCACACAGTTTTTCCTTCGCCTCATCGAGCTCTATCTCGCTACTGGTTTCCACCATGACATTTATTCTAAACGTGTTTCCAGTGTTGTGGCGGGATGACACTTCTTCACTTCGCCTGACCAGCCATATATCTCTGTGGCCCCGGAGTTCTTTATCGCTGGAAAAATAGAAGTAAGCATGGGCCACTCTGTCCTTGATACCTGCGTAACTAATGTTACCTAGTTTTTTCCTTAATCTGTTGATGTAGGAAAGAAACTCCACGCCCGACGGTTTTTTGGCGAGATATAGATACGAGGTTCCCTTTCTCGGGTTCACGTGTTCTACTACTATGAACTTCCTTATTTTAACGCTGTATCTTATGAGCTTGGAAGGATATCCGTAAATCATTTCAATTAGCCGGGCTTTTCTCTGATTCAATAAAGCTTCAATCCCCCAGTGATTTCATCCACGAGATCCTCGGGTGCAGGGCCTACACCTACCGCTGTTGCCGTGCCTGGTGGGAGCTGTGTTAGCCCGGCATCTCTGATTATACTGCATGGCAACCCCATGTTCCTGCATTTGTTATAGATCTCGATAAGCTCGGCAAAACTGTTTACCCTGAGAGCAACTTTTTTCTGGCCCTCCCTCCTCCACTCATAGACCCATAACCTCCACTTCCTATTACCAGATTCGATTGCGGCAAACAGGGCCTCCACAGACGCGTGGGCCGCTTGTACAGCCGCTTTCCCAGGCCCCATTCCCAGGTCTCTCCTCAACACTAGGGACTGCTTGTATCCCGCCAATCTAGGCACCATTGGGGTTGAAGCGTGTCTCGAAGGACTAATAATATTAAATAAGGCTTCAACACTTATGTGTGGATTAGTTGGAGGGTGTATGGGAGTGAGCGTTGGACAGCCGACACAGATAAGCCTCTACGATACGGTTGAAACGCCAGTATGCACTAGTTGCGGTAGGATAATCCATCCAGGTGACAGGGCGACAAGCTTTGTCTGCCCTAACTGCGGTAAAATTGTTATATGGCGCTGTGCCAGGTGTAGATCCCTGGGAGTAAAGTACAAGTGCCCCGTCTGCGGTTTCGAGGGACCCTAATGGAGGTGGACCAGGTTTGGCTAAAGTTCTAGTGGTCGCGAAAGTTTTCCCTAACGGCGTGGATATCGACTTCAACAAGCTGGTTGATGACATAAGGAAAAAACTCCCCGAAGGATACGACATAGCCAAAACCGCCGAGGAACCGATAGCCTTCGGCTATAAAGCTTTGAAGCTGTACGTGGTTATACCGGAAGAAACGGAGGGCGGCACTGATACTCTAGAGGAAATACTGAAGAACCACGATTTGATAGATGAGGTTGAAATAGAAGCGGTTCACAGGCTAAGCGAGTTCTAATCTATACACGTTATTGTCTACAACTGTGGGCTTTTACCTCCCTTATTTTATGCTCATTTGATTTATTCGCGTGTAGTATTATCCATTAGTTAAAAACCCTCGGAACATCCATTTAACAAGTAGAGTATTCAGTGGGTGAAAGGTGGAGAACATGGCTGCACAAGCACCCGAACGGGATGACAGGCGAGAAGCGACTCTCAGAGTTGCCGAGGCCAAGCCTAGAGATAGTGGTAGGGGTAAAGTTAGGATAGACATGTCTATAATGAAGAAACTAGGGCTAGAGCCCGGAGACATAGTTGAGATAGAAGGCAAGAAAAAGACTGTTGCCATAGTATGGCCGGCACTGCCAGAGGATAGCGGGCTTGATATTATCCGGATGGACGGCGTTACCAGGAAGAACGCGGGTGTCAACATTGGAGACAAGGTTATAGTCAGGAAAGCCGAGGCGAAGAAGGCTGTCAAAGTGAAACTCGCCCCAACCAACTATACTATGAGCATCGACGAGGGATTCAAAAAGTTCGTGAAGAAGAAACTTGTCAACCAACCGCTCCTCGAGGGCAACATTATTATGGTTGCAGTAATAGGTCAGGCCATACCTTTAATGGTAGTCTCGACCAAGCCGAAAGGACCTGTAATAGTGACAGAAGAGACTGTCATAGAGATACTTGGTAAGCCGGTTTCACAGATAGGTGTGCCTAGAATAACCTATGAGGATATCGGGGGCATAAAACAGATAGTCCAAAGAGTCAGGGAGTTAATAGAGCTACCCTTAAGACACCCGGAGGTCTTCAAGAGGCTTGGAATAGAGCCTCCCAAGGGAGTATTGCTCTACGGTCCGCCGGGTGTTGGGAAAACCCTTTTGGCCAAGGCAGTTGCTAATGAGAGCGATGCTTATTTCATAGCTATAAACGGGCCGGAGATAATGAGTAAGTTCTACGGTGAGAGCGAGCAGAGGCTCAGGGAGATATTTGACGATGCGAGGAAGAATGCTCCCAGCATAATATTCATCGACGAGATAGACGCTATCGCGCCGAAGAGAGACGAGGTCGTAGGGGAGGTTGAGAGGAGAGTTGTAGCCCAGCTCCTAGCACTCATGGATGGCCTGGGATCCAGGGGGAACGTTATTGTTATAGCTGCTACCAACAGGCCAAACGCTGTAGACCCAGCGCTTAGAAGACCCGGCCGGTTCGATAGGGAAATAGAGGTACCGCTCCCCGACAAGACAGGTAGACTGGAAATACTGCAGATACACACGAGGCACATGCCTCTAAGCGACGACGTTGACCTGGAGAAGATAGCCGAGATAACCCACGGCTATACAGGGGCTGACCTAGCGGCACTTGTCCGGGAAGCCGCTATGCACGCGTTGAGGAGATATCTCCCGGAGATAGATCTGGAGGAGGAACAGATACCGGTTGAGATACTCGAGAAAATGGAGGTTAGAATGGAGGATTTCATGGCGGCTTTCAACGAAATAGTTCCCAGCGGTCTGAGAGAGATATTTATCGAGGTCCCGGAGACGCGGTGGAGTGATATTGGCGGGCTGGAAGAAGCTAAGATGGAGCTTATAGAGTCTGTTGAGTGGCCTTTGAAGTACTCTAAAGCGTTCACGAGGCTGGGCATAAGGCCGCCTAGGGGGATATTGTTATTCGGGCCCCCGGGGACAGGCAAGACGCTGCTTGCGAGAGCTGCTGCTACAGAGAGTGGTGCAAGTTTTATTGCAGTTAGGGGACCTGAGGTTCTCAGTAAGTGGGTCGGAGAGAGCGAGAAGGCTATAAGGGAGATATTTAGGAAAGCCAGGCAGTACTCTCCTACGGTGGTTTTCCTGGACGAGATAGATGCGATTGCGCCGGCTAGAGGCTTAGCGCTGGACTCACGTGTTTCAGAGAGGATAGTTTCACAGTTACTGACAGAGCTAGACGGTATAGCTAGGCTGGAAAACGTTATTGTCATAGCTGCTACTAATAGGCCGGATATGATAGATCCAGCCCTTATTAGGCCCGGTAGGCTTGAGAAACTGATCTATGTGCCGCCGCCGGATAAGAGAGCTAGACTTGAAATCCTGAAAATATATACTAGGAAGGTCCCCCTATCCACGGACGTCGACCTGGTAGAAATAGCTGAAAGAACAGAAGGATATACCGGTGCCGACATAGAAGCACTGGTGAGAGAGGCTGCTCTAATCGCGCTACGCGAAGACCTGTCAACCACGATTGTCAGGATGAGGCATTTCGAGGAAGCCCTCAGGAAAGTCAGGCCCAGCATAAACGAGCAAATGGTAAGGTACTATGAGGAGTGGCTGGAACGTGCAAAGCAGAGATACACCAGGGAAATGGTAAAGGCTAAACCCACGATATACACATAGCCTAGTTAAGTATTTGAACTCCCTCCCCACCTATCAAATAACTAGGACTCGTACCATATTTTCTATACACGAGAAAGCGAGGTGTTAGAACACTTGGTTTGGAACCCGCTACCCACGATCAACATAGTTTACGAGGAACTCCAGAACATCAAGGGCGGTACAACAGACAAGGAACTCTTCATCAGGCTTTTCAGGCAGTACGGTATAGGTAAAGCAGAGTTCTACAAAGCCCTGATGACACTTGAAATGAAGGGTCTAATAACGGTTTCCATGAGCGG
>JALUZI010000242.1 GCA_027012045.1 Desulfurococcales archaeon | reverse complement strand
CCATCCAACTTCAACTCGGCCAGCCTAACATTACCTAGACTCCCCAGCTCGTCCTCCCCTATAACAATTGTGAGGTTCCCGCCTCTGGACAACTCGCTGGTGCTAGCGGATTTATTGACCAGCCCGCTAGGAGTCTCCAGTGAAACTGTTAGGTTAACATCTCTCAGCTTGACACTCCCATTATAGCTCAGTGTAATGGCTATCGAACCGTTCAAGGGTTCCACGTTAACCGTGAGTATATCAGGGTTATTCAGAGCCTCCTCTACGAGTACGACCAGCGGAGAGGCGGCTAGCGCTATGAGTATCAGACCTGCCAGCACTATTGTGGCGTGGGTTATGTTCAACCCTTGCTTTCCTCCCGTTTCTCCTCCTTGATTATCGGGATAGAGTATTTTATGAGGACCGACCCTGCGGCAAGGGCTAGGCCCAGGTAGGCTAGCTTGAACAACAGCTGTATTAGGAGGCCGCTGCTCGACGTTATTGCTTGCATCACATCGCTACTGTTCCCTATGCTCACATTAACATTGTTATACTCCTGGTAGGCCTTGGCGAACACTATGAGTACCAGGATCACCCCTATCACGAGCAGGGTTACACCCATACCCTGGCTGAGCTTGAGGTTCAAACCATGTCTCCCTCCAGGCTGGATTATTTGATATATGTAAACGATGGATTATTTATATTAAAAGCCCACATTTCTCCCTCTCCCGTAATGATACTAGAAGGGTGCACCGGTATGGACGCTAATTGGATACACCTCCAGTTCACGGATCTACTAGGCGTGTTCAGGCAGGTTATAATAGCTAGGGAGCACTTGAAACCAGAGGTCTTCGAGGACGGCATAAGCAAGCTCGACGGCAGCAGCGTCTACGGCTTCAAGCCCATCGAGGACAGCGACCTCGTCCTCAAGCCTATCAAGGAGTCAGAGGCCCTGATACCCTGGTCAGAGGAGCCTAGTGTAAGGTACCTGACAAGAGTGTTCGAGCCAGGTGGGAAGAGGCTACCCACAGACCCCAGGTACACGGCTGAAAGGCTCGAGGAGTACCTCGCGGATAAAGGGTTGAAGGCCTATGCAGGCAGTGAGATAGAGTTCTTCCTGGTAAACGAGTTCTACCTAGACATGAGCCCTGCCTCGATGGGTTTCGAGGTAACGTCAGAGGAGTCCCTGGAGAACGCGGCCACCGGGATACCGGAGAAGGCGGGATACTATCTAACAGGCCCCCAGGACACTGTGATCCAGGTTAGGAACGAGATACTCTCAGCCCTCAAAGCCATGGGGATATCATCCACAGTCCACCACCACGAGG
>JALUZI010000241.1 GCA_027012045.1 Desulfurococcales archaeon | reverse complement strand
ACCCGTACTCCGTGTTCTCAGTAAGGCTGGACACGCCTACAAGCATGGATGGTATGAGTAACCCCAGGCCTAATCCAACGAAGATTGGTGCTATGAGGTAGGATATTGTTCCCTTTAAGAGAACCATCAGAGATCCAGCCAGTATTAATGTGAGGGCGGTTATAACAATCTTGTCAGGCCCCATTTTCTCTGCAAGAACACCGCCTATTCCTCTCGTGGGAATGCTTGAGAGGCCTGATATTGTAAAGAATGTTCCGGCTAGAACAATTCCTCTCCCATAGGTTTCCGTATAGTAGAGGCTTAGGAATGTCTGGAGCGAGCTGTAGCCGGTGGCCATGAGTGTTATCGCTACCGTAACCCATAGTATGAATGGTTTCCTGCCGATGGAGAACCATCTTCTAAGGATGCCGGTGTAGCTCCACTTTGATGCGTACTGTCTAGCCGATGACTCCTCCAGGCTAAAGGCCAGAAGTATGAATGGCAGCGGGGCGATTGCCAGTGCGATGAAGGGGGAGTGGTACCCGTATTTCACTGTTAGGTATGCCGAGGCTATGGGTCCAACGGTGAAGCCGAGCCCGTTTAATAGGCTCCTCGTGCTCATGTGGACTCCGAGCTTCCCAGTTTTCTTAGCCAGATAGGAGGTTAGTGCTATGCTGCCTGGCACGTAGAAGGCTACACCCATGCCTTGGAGTATTCTCCCTAGGGGCGCTATGTAACGAGGGCCTATGTACAGTATGCCTGAGACGGATGTAAACGCTAGGCCTAGGATTACGAGGAGCCTCCTACTCCAGTAGTCAGCCAGGACTCCTGTGATAGGCCTTAGTAGCATCGAGGCGAGGGGCATGAGCATGGCGATTAGCCCTATTTCAGTATCAGAGAAACCCATGGAGGCCAGGTAAGGGCCGAGTACAGGTATAACTACGCTCATAGCGAAGAATATTGTGAATGTCGCTGTGTGAATTATCGCTAGGTCCCTCAGGCTCCTATCCAACCCTTCATTGCCTCCCGGATGGAAGCTGTAAGAGTCTACAGGCGATATAAAACTACAAGCCAGAAAACAAGGGCTACTGGAATCCCGGTGTACATACGAGGGTATATAAAGAGTCCGCTGGATCCTTCTCGATCCCGGGTGAAATAAGAATGGAAGCCTACGAGACATATGGAGTCGAGGGATGCGATAAACTTGAGAGGTATCTCTCATCGAAGGATCCTGTGGTTATAGCGTTCTCGAGTCCTACATGCGGAGCATGCGCGATGTACAGGCCGGAGTTCGAGTATGCGAAGGAGCAGTTCCCGGGAGTGGAGTTCGTGTGGTTCAATAT
>JALUZI010000240.1 GCA_027012045.1 Desulfurococcales archaeon | reverse complement strand
CTGGGAGAGGAATCATCGTCAAGAGCCTGGAGAACTGGGTCAAACAAGGAATGATCAGGGTCACAATAGGAAGCAGGGAAGAGAACAATGTTTTCCTCGAAGAACTGGAAAAAGTATTATCCCAGGCAAGCGTGAAGGATAAATTTGAGGCGGGTGATGACCGACTTCGGCCTGAACCAGATGAAGAGCCGTGTGAGGCCTGACGCCTCACCTTCTTTGGAAGGATGTATGCTTAGAGCTCTTTTACTGCCTCAGCCGTTACTGGATCTGTTATCCAGTATTCGTCTCCTTTTTTCTCTATGAGGCTTAGTTTTAGTAGTGCTTGGAGGATTCTTGTGGTTTGCGCGTTGGTTAATGGGTGGTTCACCCATAGTTCTACGGCTTGCTTGATGTTTTTCCATCGCCTGTAGCCTGTTGAGATTGCTTTTAGGGCGTAGACGTAGTATTTTGATGGTAGTTTCTTTATCTCGTTTAATGCCATTATTTTCGCTTCGTTGAATACTTCTCTGATTATCTGGGCGTCGGGTTTTCTGCAGTATTTGTAGCCGAAGTATGTTAGCCATCCTGGTATGCCGTCGACTTTATCGATTATTTCCTCGATAATGCTTCGTGGAGGCCTAATACCGCATTCCCGGAAGCCTTTCTCGAGGAAGTCCCGGGATTTCTCTCTGTTGAATCTGGTTACAGTGATTTCGTCCCTGACTCTCCCGTAGAGAGGGCTGTTTGGGTTGTTGAAGCCTAGGAAGTCTTTGAGTACGCCTATCTCTGACCCTGTTATGATAAACTTTAGGTTCCTGAGGTTGTCGTAGCAGTAGGATATTATTCTCGTGAAGTCTATGCGGCCTTTGCCTCCTTTCAGGTATCTTAGCAGTTGTGCTTCGTCGACTGAGATGATAATTGTTTTGCCATTGTCACTGGACCATTCATCTAACTTTGTAAATATATCTGTTATAGATAGATTCTCCTCTCTCCAGTTAAGCCTGATACCGGCAACGCCTATCTCAATGCCCTCAAGAACTCTGAGATACCTGGGAATAGAAGCCCATTTACTCCTTAGTTTATTGAGTTCGTCCGATATGATTTTGTATAATAATTCTTTCCTGAATCCCCGTTCTTCGAAGAGTCTAGCATCGATATAGATATATGGCTGGTTTGTCTCGTTAAGAAATACTCTGAGTATAGAGGTCTTACCAATCCTCCTGATGCCAAGCATGATTATTATAGGCGATCCCCTTTTAACGAGCTCATCTAGAACCTTCAGTTCCCGTTCTCTATCATAGAGTTCTCCACGGCTAATCTTGGGCCTAGGGTCAAACAACATAAGTATCACCCCTGATACTAAGTATCACCGGTGATACAAAATAAAAACCACGTTGAAATATAACACACCCCTTCAAGATAATAAACAGAATTATGCAGACAGAATACGAAGGCTGGAGATCGACTATTAGCCACAAGGAACGTACATTGACTATGTCAATAGAACCCTCGGCTCAGGCATTGGCAGACCTATCCTAGGAGAGTTGCAATTGTAACTTCTATGTAACCTGATATATGCAAAAGTTAACTACCAAAGGTGATCCCAGCCTTGACTCTAAGCGTCAAAAGGATCAAGAACAGGTTCTACGTATACGATCAACGGAAGAAAGAGGGTAAGGTCACCATGAAGTATATCGGTCCCCTCGACAGGATTATCGGTCTACACCAGGTAGTTAACCACCAGAAACAAAACGAAGTAATTGATAACGTGTTGAATACTGATCAACGGGAGGTAGTTAACTTTAACTACCCGATGCAGGACGAAGTAATTGATAGTTTGGTTAGGATGTTTTCTCGCGTGGTAGTTAACTGGTGGTGCGGGGGGTGGGGTTTGAACCCACGCAGGCCTACGCCACCAGGTCCTGAGCCTGGCCCCTTTGACCTGGCTCGGGCACCCCCGCACACGTGGCGCCGGGGGCGGGATTTGAACCCGCGCGCCCCTCGTCGGGGCAGTGGGTCTCTCTGGCTTGGAGGGTGAGCCGGAAGCCCTCGAGCCCACCGCCTTGGGCCGCTCGGCCACCCCGGCACTACCAGCCTTCCTGCCGTGGCTAATATATTATTATGTGTCGGCTACAGGTGTTTTAAGTGTTCTACCCCTTGGTTTTCCTGGTGTATACTACTGTGTCACCCTTCTCTATCCTGTAATCCTTTCCGGGTGTGTAGATTATGCTTCCATTCTTCTTTTTAACAGCCAGCACCTTAGCGCCTCGCTTCTCCTCGAATGTCTCCACATTAACGGTTTCATCAGACTTCGACTCTGTCAGGTCCAGTTCACCCTCTATGCTCGCTAGCTCGGTTATAACCTCGGGCACGTCTGGCTCGAACACGCTTGAAGCTAGGAGGCGGCCTATGATGCTCTTGGAAACTGCTTTAGCGAGCCCGAGTTCCCTCAGCATTTCCGCTGTCTTACTTGTCTCGGTCTGAGCTATTATACTCGCGTCCTTATTCAGCTTCTTAACGAGTAGTGCTGTGTGTATTGTTTTACTGTCATCGTCCAGGCATAGGACGACGTGCTTAGCGTCTCTGACACCGGCCCGCTGGAGGGACTCCTCGTCCACCCCGCCTACCATGAAGTCTACGTCAGGCGGTGTCTTAGGCTGATCCTCCGTGAGCCACCCGATCCTGTCCTCGAGACCGTTCTCGATGAGCTCTTGTATAGCGTGCTTACAAGTCTCCGACGACCCGATGACTAGTATGTCCTTCTTCCTCAGACCTGCCAACCCCAGTATCCTCCTCATCGTTATGTTGAGGAAGGCGTCGGCTAAAAGGGATATTGCGAGAGTATAAACAGCTATGCCGAAAATAGCGGTTAAAGCGGCCACTATCCTGCCTAGACTGGTTGTCGGCGTTATGTCTCCGTATCCTACTGTGGCCATGGTTATGAGGGCCCAGTAGAGGCAGTCTCCCAGGCTTAATCCTCCGTTTCCATGGATGGTCTCAGCGTAGTAGAAGAGGAGGCTGGAGACAAGCCAGAGCGTTATCCATAGAACTATGATGAACAGTATCCTGCTCCTCTCGTCAACGGCCAGTGTTCTCCTAAGCTTCCTCAGAGCCCTGTACAAGGTGAATATCAAAACCCTACACACTCCCCTCCGCTTACCTTATTATTCCACGTCCGACCCCAAGAAATAATACAAGAAGCCCATGGAGGCATAAAAGGAGAACACCATCCCTATCTCCGGAAAGGTGTACAGGGTTGACCAGCGTAAACGGGCTAATATTAATACCGATCGGAGAGATAAGCCCTGAAGACCTGTTCGAGGCGAAAAGACTCATAAACCAGGCATTCAGGGGGAAACTCGAGATCCACGTGTCCACCGCTAGGATAAACCCGCCTATGCACCTCATAGACTGGGATAGACTCCAGTACAGAGCTGACCATGTAACACAGTGGGTCTCCAGTATAACCCCAACCATACGTAGAGCCGGGTATCTAGTAGTCGGTGTATGCGGGTGCGACGCGTATGTGGAGGGGCTCAACTTCGTCTTCGGCCTCGCAATGCCGGCTTTGGGGGCTGCAACAGTATACACTAGACGGCTCGTGGCGAGGAGCAAGGAGCAATACATCGAGAGGATAGCGAAGGAGGTGGTCCATGAGACGGGGCATCTCCTCGGCCTGCAGCACTGCAGTGACAAGAGTTGCGTCATGAGCTTCAGCAACAGCATTCTGGATGTCGACAGGAAGTCGTATATGTTCTGTGATAAGTGCTGGAGAAAGGTTGAGGATAGACTAAATGTCGACGACGAAGGTTAGGACCCAGCACTCCCCCTTCTTCTCGATACTCATCTGTGCATAGGTCATAGCTTTAACTATGGTACGGTGCTCATGCTTGCCCGGATCGAACTTCTCCCCGCAAACCGATGCCTCTAACAGGTATCCATCAGAGGTCTCCCTGATTGATTTGACCTTGAAAACACTGAACACGAGCCCCTCCGCGTCCAGGTAGTAGAGGAGCTCCTCTATCCACCTGTATAGGAGGTTCTCCAGGTCAACCCCGTCTACATTAACCTCCTTCTCAACCCTGCACTCGACTCTGCTGGTATCCGTGATCACTTCGAAGACGCCGAGGGCTGCCTGCTCGAAGGCCTCCTCCAGGCTACGGCCACGCGCCTCTATTAGCTCGTCGGCAGTGTGCTCCCTGGTGGTGAACCCGGGGCAGCCCGGTTGCTCCGTCAATGCTTATCCCTTCGCTACGCCGAGGGGCCGTAGCCTGACAACGAGCCTGCCTATGCCTACAGCGTTCGCTACTTCGGCTACCTTGTCAACGTTCTTATAAGCCTCCGGAGCCTCCTCCACTATGACGCGCCTGTTGGCAGCCCGGATATAGATCCCCATCCTCGACAGTTCACCTAGGACATCGCCTACAGTCATGGTTCTCAACGCTTTCTTCCTGCTCATCCACCTACCTGCGCCGTGGGGCGCGGTGTACCAGCTCCTCCACCCTTCCTTGGTTCCGGCCAGTATGTAGCTTGCTGTACCCATGCTGCCAGGTATGAGCACCGGCTGGCCTACATCCTGGTAGTCCTGAGGTATCTCCGGGTGGCCTGGTGGGAATGCTCTTGTGGCTCCTTTCCTGTGGACTATTAGCTTCATCCTCCTGCCGTCCACGTCGTGCTCCTCGATCTTCGCTATGTTGTGAGCGACGTCATACACTATTTTCAGCCCGAGCTTGTCAGGGTCTGTGTGGAACACTCTGCCGAAGCTCTCCCTTGTCCAGTAACTTATTAGCTGCCTGTTGGTCCACGCGAAGTTCGCCGCGGCGGCCATGGCCCGGATATAGTCCTGCGCCTCCCGGGACGAGTAGGGCACGCTCGCGAGCTCCCTGTCAGGAGGAACAGTGCCGTACTTCCTCATGGCCCTCTCCATTATCTGGAGATAGTCACTAGCCACCTGGTGGCCTAGGCCCCTGCTACCCGTGTGAACCATAACTGTTACCTGCCCCTCGTGGGTTATACCGAAAGCCCTCGCTATCCTCTCATCGTAGATCTTGTCGACAACCTGAACCTCTAGGAAATGGTTACCAGAACCAAGTGTCCCCAACTGCTCCGCCCCCCTCTGCTTGGCCCTCCTACTAACCTTCGAGCTGTCAGCGAGGCTCCAGCTACCATGCTCCTCTATGTGAAGGGGATCATC
>JALUZI010000239.1 GCA_027012045.1 Desulfurococcales archaeon | reverse complement strand
CATAAGAGCAGTGAACCTAGAGAAAGCTCTGGGCACACCAGCCAGGATCTACTATAAGTACGAGGGCGTCCTACCCACGGGCTCCCACAAGATAAACACTGCCCTAGCACAGGCTTACTACAACAAGCTAGAGGGAGTTAAGAGGCTTACAACGGAGACAGGAGCAGGCCAATGGGGGTCTGCTCTGGCCCTAGCAACCAGCATATTCGGGTTGAAGCTACGGGTTTACATGGTGAAGATCAGCTATATCCAGAAGCCTTATAGGAGGACTGTCATGCAGACCTATGGTGCGGAGGTAGTTCCCAGCCCAAGCAACCTCACAGAGTCGGGGAGAAAGATACTGGCTGAGGATCCTGATAACCCGGGTAGCCTTGGAATAGCGATCAGCGAAGCCGTGGAAGACGCTGCTTCGAACCCGGATACCAAGTACAGCCTGGGTTCAGTGTTAAACCACGTCCTGCTACACCAGACGGTAATAGGGTTAGAGGCCAAGAAGCAAATGGAGGAACTAGGCGTGTATCCAGACGTGGTCGTAGGCGCCGTAGGCGGAGGGAGCAACTACGCGGGCCTAGCATACCCGTTCATGCATGACAGGCTCCGCGGAACTAGTGATACTGAGTTTATCGCTGTAGAACCTAGGGCTGCTCCGAGTATGACTAGGGGGGTGAGGAGATACGACTACGGCGACACCGCAGGGCTAACACCGCTTATACTAATGCACACGATAGGCCACAAATACGTTCCGCCCCCTATACACGCTGGAGGACTGAGGTACCACGGTGTCGCGCCAACATTAAGCCTGTTAGTAAGCCACGGGTACGTCAAGCCGGTCGCTTATCATCAGACAGAGGTGTTCAAGGCAGCGGTAGAGTTCTCAAGGCTGGAAGGTATTATCCCAGCTCCGGAGTCGGCTCATGCGGTGAAGGCAGTGATTGATCTAGCGCTCAAATACAAGGAGACCGGGGAGGAGAAGGTAATACTGTTCAACCTGAGCGGCCACGGACTACTCGACCTATCGGGCTACCAGGACTTCCTCGAGGGCAAGATGAGGGATGCAGAGCCGGAGGAGATAGACCTGTCATACCTGCCCGAACTCCAGGTGAGGTGACCGCCTATTGTGGATGCCGAACTGGCCCTCCTACACGTCGACGATATCAAACCTCATGAGGAGACTGACAAGGCGAGACTTAGAAGGGTGAGAGAATCAATCAGCCTGTCGAGAACTCTATTTAAACCTGTAATAGTTGACAGGCAAAGCTACACTATTATCGATGGACACCACAGATACCAGTCACTCCTAAGTATGGGGCATAAGACTATTCCTGTTGTTCTCGCCGATTACGAGAGGGATATCGGGTCTATAAACCCTCCTAGATTAAGTGTAGGTCTGGAGGCTAGGAAGGTAGAAGATATCGTTTTGTCGATGGCTAAACGGGGCCCCGGTAGGGTTGTCTTGAAGGAAAGCTCAAATGTATTTGTGGTTTATAGAGACCCCCTCGATGTATACTACGTGCTTAAGCCGTTCGTTAGTGACGCATCAATTGTAGATGATATATTTACACTAGTAATTCCACCACGCTTAAAGGCTAGTGATATAAGAAGGGCAGGGTCCCATGGTTCTCTCCTTCCTCCCCGGTCTACCTTACATGACACGTGGCTTAAACGTGTAAGTATAAGGTTCAGACTGGAGTGACGAGTGTTCCGTTATCGGAAACCCGATATTTTTATTCTCCCATACAACAACCCATCCTAGAAGCGGTGGTGGCCGCTGGGCAAGAGAGTCCTGCTAGCTTCATCAGTCCTAATCATCCTAGTAATAGCAGCTACAATAATAGCGGCAACTAGAACCCAGGAGAGCGGCAGTGGGGAAATAATCGTATGCAACGCTGGGAGCCTAACCATACCGCTCAAACAACTCGCACAGAAATACAGTGAAGAGACTGGTGTGAAGGTACTATTGGAGCCCAGCGGCAGTGTCGACGCTGTTAGAAAGGTGACCGACCTTCACAAGAACTGCGACCTTGTAGCAGTCGCGGATTACAGACTCATCCCCCTGTATATGTATCCGAAATACGCGGATTGGTACGTTGAGTTTGCCTCGAACAGGCTCGTACTGGTATACGAGGGAAGTGAAGGAAATAGAACATTGAACAGGGCCATTAGTGAAATGATAAGCGGAGAAGCTAAGTATGGGTTCTCGGATCCTAACAGGGATCCCTGTGGATACAGGTCTGTGGGGGCTATAGGCCTCCTAAGCCTCTCTGAGGGTGATTTGAGCATACTCGAGAACCTTGTTATAAGGAATATCCCAGGATCTAGTTACAATTATACCGGTGATAGACTGGACATCTACATACCAGCATCATTCACACCAAAAGGGAACCTGGTGGTGAGGCCGAAGAGCATACAACTTGTCTCACTGCTCGAGACGGGAGAGCTTGACTATGCCTTTGAATATCAGAGTGTTGCGGTTCAACACAATCTTTCCTACATCACGCTACCAGGGAACGTGGATTTAGGCGATCCAAAGCACTCGGATTACTACGGCAGAGTAATTGTCCACATACTCGTTGGGACCAAGGGGGAAAAAGCCATTAGAATGGCCCCAATAGTATATGGCTTCACAATACCTAAAACAGCCAAGAATCCTGGAGAGGCACTAAAGTTCGCCGAGTATATCTTGGAGAATGGACGGCAGGTGTTCGATAAGCTAGGCCAGCCCTTCCTAGAGGAGCCCATTGGTAACGG
This sequence comes from Desulfurococcales archaeon, assembly GCA_027012045.1. Taxonomy (GTDB): domain Archaea; phylum Thermoproteota; class Thermoprotei_A; order Sulfolobales; family Acidilobaceae; genus Tiamatella. The sequence continues at coordinate 2,444 of JALUZI010000239.1, read as the reverse complement.
TGATATACCTTCTCAGCTGGTGGGTTTGGTTGAAACAGCCGGGTAGAATAGGTTCGTTCGAGGCTGTAAACATTACACTCTCACTTATCCTATTATTCTTCATAGTCGCGCCTCTAGCCGCGCTTTACCTAGAAGCTAGTCCCAGTCTGGCAGGAGAGATGATGTCTAACAGAGAGGTTTTAGGGGCTATTAAAGTATCTCTGGAGGCATCTATAGTTAGCGTCTTGATACTTGTAGCTACAGGCGTCCCACTAGCATATATCCTCTCGAGGACATCGTTTAAGGGTAAGAACCTAGTAGAGGCTATTGTAGATATCCCCCTAGTCATGCCCCACGCTGTTGCCGGGATAATGATTCTCTCGGCTTTCGGGAGCAAGGGGCTCCTAGGCCCCGGGTTATCGCGGGTCGGCCTAGTCATTGAGGATAGTTTCCCTGGGATAGTCCTTGTGATGACGTTCGTATCCATCCCCCTGCTGGTTGATACTGTCAAGGTTGGATTCGAGATCGTGGGTTCATCGCTTGAGGATGTGGCTAGAACCCTCGGGGCTAGCAGGTGGACGGCGTTTCGAACAGTAACTCTCCCGCTGGCATATAGGCATATTCTCGCCGGTGCGCTCCTAGGCTGGGCTAGAGGGCTAAGCGAGGTAGGGGCACTGCTCGTTGTTGCATACTACCCGAAGACTGTTAACATATTGATCCTTGACTACCTGAGCGTTTACGGGTTGAAGTATGCCGCCACGCTCTCCGCGCTTTACTCGATTATTGTGCTGGCGATATTCGTGGCTTTGAGGAAGGTGACTGTTGAATGACACTACTGTTGATGGAGAATATTGAGGTTACCGCCGGGGACTTCACTTTAAGGATCCCCAGACTAGAGGTTGCCAGAGGCGAATACCTGATTGTGCTGGGGGCTAGTGGTGTCGGGAAAACTCTTCTACTGAATGTTATAGCAGGACTAGCGAAACCGAGCAAGGGTACGATAATGATTGATGGCAGGGATTCCACACGGTTGCCTCCTGAGAAACGTGGAATTGCCCTTGTACCCCAGGACTATGGGCTGTTTCCACATATGAGTGTAATCGAAAACATAAGCTACGGACTGGTAGTCCGAGGCATTCCTAGGAGAGAGGCTTACAGGGAAGCGGAGAGAATCGCGGAGTTACTGGGGATAACGAGTGTTATAAACAGGAAGCCGGTGTCGCTGAGCGGAGGGGAGAAGCAACGGGTCGCGCTGGCTCGGGCATTGGTTGTCAAGCCAAAGCTGGTTCTGCTCGACGAGCCTCTGAGCAGCCTTGATCCCGGTTTGAGGTTAAAGGGACTAGAATTATTAGCTAGAATTAAAAGCGAGACACATATAACAGTCATCCACGTTACACACGACATCCTAGACGCTCTCTACCTAGCTGACAAGATAGCCTACATTGACAAAGGGAAACTAGAAGGAGTATATAAACCAGCGGATTTCCTCCATTCACCCTCTTCAAAGCCTTATCTAGATATACTAAACCTGTCTAGGAACTTATTAGGTAAAATCAGATAAGTAGACGCTAGGAACCCTCCTATAGAAGATCCAATGGGATGGAGGTCAGTCCGAGACATGGATACGGGATGTCCAAAACGGCTAGTCAACGGTCCCTGCGGAGGCATGGATACCAACGGTAGATGCGAGGTAGACGGTAGACCCTGCCCCTACACGAAATTACTCAAGGAGAAACCCGAGGTTCTAGAGACACCTATACTGGCTCCAGGATTCGTGGAGAAACAGGTAGACCTAGATATTAGAGCATACTCGCCTCTTATGAAAAAGCTAGTTGAAGGGAATAGGAAACCTGTTATCGTCGAGTTAGAGCCTAGTAGAAGGGGGCATGGCAGGAGACTGCTCGACCAAGCAATGCCCTTCAAGGGCCTGGTGGACGCGTACTCAATAACAGATAACCCCCTGGGCAGGGTCCAGGCAGACCCGGTAGCTGCAGCAGGGTTCCTAAGGCTGAACGGGTTTGACGACGACATACTCCTACACGTATCATGTAAGGACAGGAACAGGGCTGGCCTCACAAGCCTTGTTACGGGTGCTCTATGGCTGGGTGTGAAGAACTTCCTAGCATTAACCGGTGACTGGCCCGGGTTTATGGGAGGCCCACACGTCAAGCCAGTCTTCGACCTTGACTCGGTAAGGCTGATCTACATGCTCAGGCTACTCCGGGACTATAACTTGGACTATATGGGTGGTAAGATTAAGGAGGTGCCAGGGTTTAATATTGCCGGGGCCTTCAACCCTTACACCCTAATGGATACCGAGGTCAGGAGGCTTAAAGCGAAAAGGCGGGCTGGAATGGAGTTCATCGTAACCCAGCCCATCTTCTCGGAAGGAACACTATCTAAGATCAAGAGGGCTAGGGAGGAGGCTCTCATTGCCAATATCCCCGTGGTGGCTAGCTTGATGC
>JALUZI010000238.1 GCA_027012045.1 Desulfurococcales archaeon | reverse complement strand
GGAATTAACCTTATATTCCATGGTATACATATATCTAATTGACCCCTTCCACCTAACCCCAAATACTCGAGGTGAATAGAATATGGCATCTGCAATCGTACTTATAAACGTGGAAATAGGAGAAGAAGAGAACGCGTTTAACAAGCTAAAGGAGATACCTGAAGTAGACGAGGTATACATGGTTTACGGAGTATACGACCTTATAGCAAAGGTCGAAGCCCCCGACATGACAAAGCTAAAGGAAATAATAGCAGACAAGATAAGGAGAATGCCCGCCATCAGGAGCACTCTAACAATGATGGTAGTAGAAGGATACAAGAAAGGCTAACCACTACACAACAACTTTTAACCATTATCCTGGACAACCCTTAAACCATCCGCGATACCCGTTTATAGCTAGGGCAACAACCTCCTTACCCCCCAGGGGACACATATTTTGAATCATGAACAATCTTTTTTGAGCATAGGCATAGACGACGTAGACACGCCTGGCGGAGGCTGCACAACACACTTCGGAGCACTCCTAGTAACATACCTAACAAAAAACCATAAGTGCACTCTACTTGATTACCCCCTACTCACCAGGCTCAACCCAGGAGTACCATGGAAAACCCGTGGAAACGCATCAGTAACCCTCAGGCTAGACACAGAATGCTTCAACACCCCCATGGAAGCCCTGGATCTAGTATCCAGTCTAATCGAATCTTATCAAGGTGGATGCAGGCATAGGAACAGTCGTCCCGGGATAGTTGTCTTCAAGGGCAACCCATGGAGCAACATGCTGAGAAAGTATTATACTAGAGCACTAACTGACATCGTTCCCTTAGAGGACGCGTCTAGACTAATAGGCAAGATCGGAGCAGTCCATAATGGTGGCCGCGGCATTATAGGGGCGTTGGCTGGAATAGCCTCCCTGGCCCCGGGAGACCCGTATACCTTCGAGCTCCTTACTTACCGTCGTCCAGAGTACTGGGGGAGTAAAAGGTGTGTTGATCCGGCTAGTGTATGGGAGTACGATGTGTTAACCGGGGAGTTAACATTCTCCAACATCGATCACACCAGCAATACTCAAATAATCACACCACACGGGCCAGACCCAGTGCTCTACGGGGTACGTTCAACACGGCCGGAAGCAGCACTGTGGGCACTTAAGAAGATCAGTACCTGTGAACCAATACACAACTGGTGTCTCTACAGGACAAACCAGGCAACCTCTATCCACGAGATAACTATAGACACCCCGAGATACTATAGAACAGGTAAATACAGGTGCACCATCACTAAACAACCGAAGAGGATCCCTGGTGGACACGTCATCGTTGAAGCGAAATGTGGGG
>JALUZI010000237.1 GCA_027012045.1 Desulfurococcales archaeon | reverse complement strand
CCAGAAATACGCCCTCATAGACGCCGCCCCACAGAAGCCGATCAAGAACCTGGCAGCCTACGTCTTCAGGGAGCAGGAGGTGGCGTCGCTCGTAGGAGTCCTCGCGGCAGACATCGCCCATAACATTGGCTGCAACAAGGCTGGAGCAGTAGCTGGCATGGATATACCCCCGTTGTGGAGGTTCCACGAGGGGTACCTCTACGGAATCCAGTACTATAACAAGCAGGAGGGGGCCAACGTCACCCTAGTATGGACCTACACCGGCACCTTCGGCGACCCACAGGTCGGCAAGCAGACCACTGAGCAGATGATAGCACAGGGAGTATGCGTCTTCTACGGTCTCGCCGGCCTAACACACCTTGGAATGTTCGACGCGGTGAGGGAAGCGGCGCAGCAGGGTAAGAACGTCGTGGCCATCGGAGAGGATGCCAGCCAGGAATGGTACGACCCCTACCACATCATACTAAGCGGGTTGAAGAGGGTTGACGTCGCCGTATACGACGCGATAAGAGACGTGTACTACGGGAACTTCACCGGCGGGATCCACAGCCTAGGGCTCAAGGAGGGAGCCCTCGGAATAAGCGACGCTAAGATAATCAAGTACTTCGCAGAGATAGCCGCCCAAGAGGGCAAGCTACCCAAAGGCCTAACACCCGACGACGTCGTGAAAATAGTGATGCAGCAGAGGAAGAAGTACATAGACGACACCGCCTGGCACCTGGTAGACCAGCTCAAGCAGGAGATCATTAGTGGTAAGATAAAGTTCGTGAACCCCACCAGCCACGACCAGTACCAGAACATTATCAAGGAGCTGGAGAAGGGCAACCTGCAGGCGGCGGTACAGGGCTCCTAGCCCCAGCCGTAAGGAGCCTAACACCCAATTCCCTTATTTTCAACCCCTCATTAATACTCCTAACCCCGGGGATACATCTACTTTGCCGGAGCCCATCGTCGAGCTCAGGGGCATCGTTAAGGTCTACCCTGACGGGGTTAAGGCCCTCGACGGCGTAGACCTCCGCCTCTACCCCGGCCTCGTGCACGCGATACTCGGCGAGAACGGGGCTGGGAAGACTACCCTAATGCGTATACTCTACGGGGAGATAAGGCCGACCCGAGGCGAGATCATCATACGCGGGAGGAAGGTCAGGCTTAGGAGCACTGTTGACGGCATACGCAACGGTATAGCCATGGTGTACCAGCATCCACGCCTAGTCCCAACCCTCACAGTGAGGGAGAACATTCTCCTCTACTTCCACTCCGCCGGCATAGACCCGGGAGAGCTGGAGGAGAGGCTCCGTAGGGCCCAGGAGATCACGGGGTTCACAGCGCCCCTCGACGAG
>JALUZI010000236.1 GCA_027012045.1 Desulfurococcales archaeon | reverse complement strand
GTTCTGACAAGCACCGACCTCGTAAACTACATGGGCGGCGGCGTGCTTTTCGAGATTATCGAGAAAAAATATAACTACAATATCTACGACGCGCTAGAAAAGACAGCCGTTGAATCATTGGTAAAGAAGGAACCCGTCTGGGTCGGAAGCGACTCACGGATAGATGAAGTCCTACGATTAATGGTTGAGCATGGAACCGGGTTTTTACCTGTAGTCGACAAGTCTGGAACTGTGGCCGGTGTGGTTACTGAGCATGACCTAGTCAAACACCTCGCGGGGAAGGAGACGGGTAGAACCGTCGCAGAAGTTATGAGTAGAACGGTAATCGGAATAGACGTGAATGACACACTCTGGGACGCCATGAAGCTAATGGTTAAACACGGCTTCAGGAGGCTTCTAGTATTCAGAGAAGACAAGCTTGAGGGATCCATAACAGCAAAAAGCATAGTAACGTTTTTCGGAAACCATAAGGCGTTCGAGTACGTCAAGACAGGGGACATACGTGACGTTCTTAACATAGAGGTAGCGGAGCTGTACACGCCCTACTATACAGTCGCGAAGCCAAACGAGGATATCGGAATAGTCGCCGATAGAATGATGAAGACAGGTCTCAGCGGGCTACCAGTCGTAGAGGATGAAAACGTGGTCGGCGTCGTCACGGAAAGAGACGTGTTATTCGGGCTTCTATCAAGGTGAAATACTTGGGGAAAATCCCAAGGATAAAGCTTCCAGAAAGAATAGTTAAATACTACAGACCAGACTACCTAGCACTCCCAGAGGAAACTAGCATAGCCAAAGCGATCGACAGAATGATATGGACAAACCTTAGAACGATATATGTGAATAACGGGAACACACTGACCGGGGTCTTCAATCTTGAGCTAGCAAGACTCAAATTACAAGAGAGAAACCATAGAAAACTAACTAGTAAACAACTAACCGAGATACCCCTAAAGGAGATCATGGATCATTACACTGATAATGACGATAGGCTCGTTGGGTTGAGGCAAACGCTGAAGACAGCTGCAACCAGACTTACTAACAGGCCGTACCTGAACGAGCTACCAGTAGTGAAAAAAGTTTCCACCAATAGAGTTCTGGTCGGCAAAATCACTATATGGGATATATTACAGGTTCTCCAATCCAAAATCGATGGGAACATTAAAGTCAAAGACCTAGCATATAACGACCCATTAAAGTGCCGTGAAAATCACAGTCTATACCATGTAGTTTCACTCCTAAATCTTAGCCACCAAAACTATAATGCAGTGATAGTAGTCGATGATAAGGAAACACCTATTGGTGTAATAGATAGGTACAATCTTCCGATTAGCATTATCCGCCAATTCCACTCTTCAACACACTGGAGGTATGGAGACACATTCTTCAGTGAAATAGCTTTCTTCATAACGGCCGGACAAGTTATGTCGAAGAGTTTTAACGAAGTATACGAAGATGATGACCTGCGAAAGGTTATCTCATGGATGATTCAGACCAGGACTGAGGTTTATCCCGTAATGGATAGGAAGAGTAAAAAGCTTACAATGGTTATATCAGCCAGGGATATAATAAGTAGTCTTGTTTTATGAGAATATTTTCTCGACGAGGGCCTTAGGGTCAAACTCCTCCAAATCCTCGTAGTTCTGACCTGTCCCTATGAAAACTACTGGTTTACCCGAGATAGCTATAACGGAGACTGCTGTGCCTCCTTTGACGTCAGCGTCCATTTTAGTCAGCACTATGCCGTCTATCGATACTGCTTCATCGAAGAACTTTACTTGATCAAGGGCATCGTTACCGGTAAGTGAATCGACCACTAGAATCTTGAAGTCCGGCTTAGTTACTCTTGCAACCTTCTTGAGTTCCTCCATGAGGTCGCTATCAACGTGGAGGCGTCCCGCCGTGTCTATTAATACTACACAGTAGCCTCGTGCTTCAGCGAATTTTATAGCGTCATATCCGACAGATGCGGGGTCAGCTCCGTATCTACCTCCGATGAAAGGTACACCCACTTTCTCTGCATGCATCTTAAGCTGTTCCTGGGCTCCTGCCCTGAAAGTATCAGTGGCCGCTATGACTGGTGTTATTCCTTTCTTCTTAAGCATATAAGCGATCTTCGCTATAGTGGTAGTCTTACCCACCCCGTTAACCCCTAGAAACATTATCTTAACCAGTTCTCCCCTCCTGCAACGCTTCTCTATTTCCGCGATAAGATCTATTTTCTCCGGTTTAGACAGGACTTCAAGCACAGCTTTCCTAAAAGACTCCTCAACAACCTTCTCAACATTCACTCCTCTCTTAACCTTTGAGCCTATAAGCTGAGCTTTAACCGAGTCAACTATCTCTACAGCAGCGTCATACGCGACGTCACTCTCGGCAAGCTCTAATACGAGCTCATCTTCTATATCCTCGAAGTCGTCCTCCGTGATCTCTTTGTAAGCAACCTTTTGAGCTACTTTTTCACTAACCTTACTGACTCCTTTCTTCAGAACCGATTTAAGCTTGCCGAACAATACACCTCACCAACCCGTTGGTAATGGTTTTGAAAAGAATAGATTGAGTACCAAGCTCCCTGGCTGGCCAACCATAAGTCACTGGCCAGCCGGGGGGTTATCAGTTGACTTACTCGGCTCTTGCGGCTTCTGTAGGATGGCCGAGAGGGAGTTCTGAAGCCTGGTTCTCTCCGCGGTAAGCTCACTGATCCTTTGCTTAACTTCATCGGACGCTTTGAGAAGCCTCTTCTCCTCTTCGTCTAGAAGCTTTATCGCCTCAGTAGGCGGTAACGGTACGTAGTAACGTGTAGACACTCTTACTAGAACCTTCTCATTATCAACTTTAGTGGCTTTAACAAGCGAGTAGGACTTAGCATCTAGTGGTAGCATGAGATCCTCACTGTTCTTAGCTACCGCGTCTACGCTGTCTTTCGACTGTTTGATTACCATGATCTCCCTAGAAAGCGCTTCTAGGTTAGTCTGCAACTGAGCTATTAGCTGGTCTATATACTGGATGCTCTGGTAGAGCTCGCCTAGTTTTTCCTGCGTACTCAAGGTCTATCCCATCCTTTTAGCCCTTCTATATTAAGGACATAGGTAGACTCCGCCTGCTCCAATGGGATTTCACTTACACTACTTATCTTCACGTGGTGGCGCTTCAGTTTATGCCTACTCCCGAGTTCGGAGTAGACCTTCTCGATAGCGTCACTCTCCTTGAGGGCTCTGACCTCTACAGTGAATTCTCTCCACTCCGGGAACTTGTCGTGTGATAAGAGCATTCTTCCCTTGACTCTATAGATTTTCACTCCACTCATACCTAACCACCCAGTGCCATCTGTATCCTTACCAGTTCAGGGCCCATTGTTTCCGAGCCTACTAGTCCTCCTTTGGTATTAGCTACCAAGCCTGTCTTTATAAATGAAACCCCGAAGTTTATGGTACCCGATATTATGTTAACACCGAAATAGTTAGACAACCAGTCTAGCTCGTCTTCTGGAACATCACGGTGAACTATGCCGCCTCTATCGGTTACGACGCCCAGCGATCCGACTGTCGGGATTCCGATGATCGACCTTCGCTCGACTTCAACTCCGAGAACATCACGGATCATTTTAACAGAGTCGTCCTCGAGTTCAGGGTACACTAGTGCAGCTTTATTATTGGCTAGAACCATGTTTCCCACAGCGTTATTCCTGGATTGTAGGACTCCGAAATTCATATCGTTCTTTTTAGCTATACTCTTGATCTTCTTGATCTCGGAGTCACTGGCTGTTCTGGGAACAATTACACCATTATCGTTCAATGCTAAAAGGACTCCGAGTAACCCTGTTCCAGAAACTGACGTCTTGTATACTTCAACGTCTAGTACCTCTTCTATAGTCTCTATTTCCCTGGTTCCGATTTCAAGCGGCGCCAATGCTATTCGGTTATTCGCAACTATGTACACTCCTATATTCGGGTTGCCTCTATAATCGAAGTATTCAAGCCTGAATCCACCACTGCTCATGTCTCAGTCATCCCTCTGGAAAATCGTGTTAGGATTTAGTATAAATAGTGATGCCGGTAGCAGGCTAGAAAACATGTTACGGGGACTGGAGAATGGTTATTTAGCGAGGAAAACTACTGCTACCTTCTCCTTCTCTTCTTCCTCGCCTTCCTCGAATACTCTGACTAGAATTCTTATCCTACGGGGAGGCTTCTCGATCCCCCTGCTCCACAGGTAATTGTTGACATCGTTTGTTATAACAACCCTATCAGCCTTAGTATGCCTTTTAACGATCAACCTGAGCCTCCTAGCGGCTCTCGCGGCACGATTAGATCTTCTCCCATAGTATAGAGGTCCCAGCGATATAGTGTATGTCCTCTCAAGTACAGGTGACTGTTTATCATCGGCCATGGGCACTCACCTATTAGACTTTAAGCTTCTGCCTCCTCCAGTTCCTAGTCTTATAGTTGAATCTAACCTTCCTCAAAGTCTTAACGACAACCCATACCGGTATGGGGCTATTGGATTTAGCTGCATGCGCCAGCCTCAGCTTTCTGGCGACGTGCTTGTTTCTCGCCACCCTCCAACACCACTGAACCCTTGTTTAGCGTGTACTGGTAATAAAAACTATTTTCTTTTGAACCTTATCCTAGGCTCCCGGTGAGTCCTAGCATAGAGTTCCGCTAATATAGCCTTGACCACATCCTCGTCTATAGGAACAGGTACCCGCCCCGATTGTGCAAGCGCTATCAGCTGTTCCTCTACAAGCGTAGCTAGATCCGGCCTAACCAGTTTAACGTTATTTAACCTTTCCCTAGCCTTCTCAGTGAGGATTTTACGTAGCAAAGCTTGTTTCTGTGCCTCAATCTGTTTCTGCAACTCCTTCCTTTTAGCCTCTTCTTTTAACTGTTCGAGCCTCCGCCTCCTAATCTCGGCAAGCTCCTCGTCCTCGTAATCGTCTACAGCAGACAACTTTATCCACCTCCTTTAACCACAGGATATTCCAACATATTGTTGTTCGAGCTAACAGGTTAAATTTTGATAGTCCGGTATTCCAAGCCTATGAAGTGAGTAGGGGTTTATATCTGGTAGAAATATTCGTTTTGAGAATCGGGAATAGTGGGAAGGCTAGTCTAGGTAGACTTTTAGCTCGGGCTGTTTCTCCGCTAGCTCCTTTAGAATCTCGTATGCCGTGTTGTCTAAGAGGCTGACGCCTGCAGGTGTTAGTACACGTCCCTTCCTAGGTGCAACCTGGACTAATCCTGCTTTCTGTAGTTGCTGGAGAATCTTCCTTATAGATGAACCCCCCGCTTTACGGAAATGCTCGGGTCTGGAGCCTAGGTTAGCCCTGCCTCCATAGACCGTCCTAAGCCTCTCGATTCCGACAGGCTTCCTTGTCTTGTATAGCTTCCTGAGAATCGAGGCTGCCCGGATATACCACCAGTCGGCGTCTGTAGGTGGGGCTTCTTTATGGACACCTGTTTTAGCGAAATATGCCCATGCCGGGGGTTTTATTTCCTCCATACGCTTGAGTTTAGCAGCGACACGTCTTATCAGCTCGTCTGCAGGCACCTCTAACGCGTTAACCATAACATTCCACCTTCCAAGCCTAAGATAATCCCAGTAGAGAAGTCACAGTTTATTAAGCTTAGCCTTCCTTTTCAAAACTACCGTTCTACCCTTAACACCGATTAGTTCTGCATCGACTAGATCAGCAAGCTTCCTGGCCAGCGTCTTCCTATCTGAATCCTCGGCTACCAGCGTCGATCTAAGCATTTTGACTTTAACATACTTCTTTTTCTTCAGCCTCCTCTTCACTTCATTGACAACGCTCTCCTCCAACCCTCTTTTACCTATGATAACATCCGCATTCATCTGGTGTAGCTTCTCTTTATCCACTACTATACCACCCTACCTACCTGTTCTCCGCTGGGGTTTAAAGGGATACCTGTGTATCCACCCGCAAACTTTGCATGTGACAACGATCCTTGACGTCCTGCCGTCTCTAATTATTCTAACCCTGCTTGTCAACCCGGGGATTAGTGGAGCTCCGCAGTTCTTGCAGATGCCTCTTTTTATGGTTACCGGTATTTTCACCCTATTCCTTGTTGAGAGTTTTTTTATTAATTGAGTAAGCATTCTAGCGTGCTCCAGTTCGCCTTTGCGTACGTCATTGACTGCTTGGTTGTAGAGTAGTTGCATTCTCTGTTGTACCAGATCCTTGTAGTATGTTTTCCTGTTCTTATTTCGCTTCTTCAATTTTCTTCAGCTGCCTCATATACATCTCTAAGAGCTCCTGTGTAGTAGTAGCGTCTTCAGGGCTTTTATCGTCGCGCCATCTAATGAAGCGGGGGAACCTTATTGATATGCCTGCCCCTGTCCTGACTCTGTTCCAGCAACAGGTGTGGAGGGGGGATAGTGTTAGTTCCGCTCCTATTATCTCCGCTACTTTCGCAGGGACAAACCATAGGTCCGGCTTTATTATGGAGTCTACTCTGGGGTGTTTGTGCGGAATTATGTAAGGCTCGAATAGGCTATACATTTTATCTAGGTCCTCGTCGGTGAAGCCGCTTCCCACCTTGCATACAGTCTTAAATGTGTCTGTTTCAGGGTCATAGGCTGCCATTAGGAGTGTCCCTATCTTACCTCCCCGTCTACCTCTACCATAGAAGCCTCCCACGGCTACAAGGTCGACTGTGTCTATCATCTCGCTCTTATAGTCTCGTTTGAACTTTATCCAGAGCCAACCCCTAGCGCCGGCACGATAGATTGAGTCCTGGTGGATGGCTTTCGCCATTACGCCCTCCGCTCCCTCGGAAACGGCCTTCATGAAGAATTTCATGAACTCGTCTGGATCCCCCGTTTTTATGTATGTGGCGATGCTCCACTCGGGTGTTTGTTCTATTATTGACTCTAGGCGGCTTCTTCTCTCGGGCAATGGTTTGACTGTGAGATCCTCACCGTTAACGTACATCGTGTCGAATAGGAAGACAGCGACGGGGACCTCTTTCATGGCTATGTGGATATCGTGTTTCCTCTTCCTCCTCATTAACTCCTGGAAGGGGCGGAGCTCCATGGTTTCAGGGTCTACAGCGACTATTTCACCCTCCACGATTGCCTCTTCAGCTTTTATGTATTTGAGGGCCATTTCCTTCACGTCTGGATACATCCTAGTTATGTTTTCGAGCCGCCGGGAGTAGATGTATATCTCATTGCCTTTCTTGTGTATCTGCCCCCTCTCGCCATCGTACTTGTATTCAACTAGACCTTCACCCCCGATCTTATTCAGGATCTCCACAGGATCACTGAGTCTCTCTGCTAGCATTGGTCTGATGGGAATCCCTACTTCCGGCTTGACGTCCGATAGAACCTTGACGCCTTTTGAAGCGCATATCTTAGCAATGTGGCCTAGATCTGCCCTCAAATTGTATGCTCTCTCAACTATAGGCCGGTCCTTCACTCCTTCGCCGAAAGCTATTGCGAGAGCATCTAGTACAGTAGCGTCTCCAACCCCGAGTCTGAGGCGGCCTTCGATTATTCTAACAATATACCTCGCCTCCAGAGGATCTGCGTCGGATAACAATCCCGATACCAGCCTTATCTTAATGTCCCGGCTCCCCTCTCCCTGGGCGAGGGCGACGCGGTATAATGTATTATAAACCTCGTTAACTGTGAGTTCCTTCTTCCCCCCTCCCCCTATCCATGACATTAGGCCTGCTGCCTGCGAGGCTCCCGACTCGCTGGCTAGTTTTTCGGCTACTAAACCAAGGTCTCCCAGTTTCTTGTACAGCTCTAATACTTCCCGTTCAGGCTTCTTGTATGAGAGGGAAATAGCTTTGACTAGGAATTTCTCTGAGACACCGAAGTTCGGAATGTCCTTCCAGTCAGGGCCGAGCTTGCCCTGCATTAGGTATATCACTTTGTCTATGATCTCTGGTGGAGTTTGCTTGAAGAGGTTTACGAGTATGACAGTCATCTGTGTCCTAGCGGAGATCCTCTCTAATCTATCCAGCGTCTCAACAAGCTGTTTGAAAGGCATGTCGTGCGTGGAACTCAACTTTTGACACCATTATAAAAGCATGCTACTCTTCTAAATAATATAGTAAAGAAGTAGAGGCCTCTTTATCCTTATTTTCCCCGCAAGGGATTTGTTACTATTAGGCGATGACGAGAACCGGCAAGAAGGTACCGGTGCCTGGTCAGAGTTACGCTGAGCCTCTCTGACTCATTTTCATCGAAGCCTTATACTGGTGGTAAAGTGTTTGTATAACGTATTTAATTGCGCCTATAACTCTGAGTTCCTCTATAGTGGACTGGAGGCCTTCAACCCTTATCTCCCGGATAGATCCGTCAGGGTTTTCTCTGATGTCGAGGTTTATGGACGCCTCGTCTCCCTGGGATAGTTTTATTTCGTTTACAACACCGTTGAGATAGTCTTTTAGATCATCGGTTAGGAATGCCTTGAAATTAGGGGAGCCCCTAACGTATCCTTCTCCCCTGTAAATCGTCCCTATCCTCTTCTTCCCTATTTTCAAGTCCTCAGACTTCTCCCCGGGCATCGGGGGAGAAACAGGTACTGCTCCATCTATAATTGAGAGCATCACCTTGTAGTACTGGATCTCCTCCTCTAGCTCGGCAATCTTCCTCTTCAACCATAATCTCAGATCGTCGCTTGTGATTGCTTTACCTTCTACTCTACTCACAGTATTCCCCTAATGTATATTTGGTGGTGTTAAATGTAAATGGATCCGGCCCGATAATACCGGGGTAACTCTCGGGTATTAGTATAGGATGGTAAAAACATGATGATTACAAGAGATTGTTCTCTTGGAGGTAGTTGAAAGCTGAGTAGGCTGCTATTGAACCCATCGCTGCAGCGGTAACTACCTGACGGAAGTTCGGCCATTTGTTTGTACAGTCTCCAGCAGCGAAGACGCCTGGAAGGTTTGTCCTCATCCAGTCATCGACAATTATATAGCCTGCGTTATCAACATTCAACCCGTTCTTAACAGCCCATTCTTTGTCGGGTTCGAAGCCTATCTCGATGAACACACCGTCGACGTTGATCTCTTTTTCTTCGCCTGTGATCTTATTCTTCACCTTAGCGTATCTAACGAGTTTATCGCCGCCGATCTCTGTTAGTACGGAGTCCACTAGAATTTCTATGTTAGGCTTTGTCAGCACCCTCTCGACGAAGAACGGTTTTGCTCTGAAGTGCTTTCTCCTATGTACCAGGTATACTTTTTTCACGTACCCGGATAAAAGCAGGGCTCCTTCGAAAGCCGCGTCTCCTCCCCCTACAACGATTACACTGTCCTTACCGGCGTAGAGGGGTGCGTCGCACACGCTGCAATAGCTAACGCCTCTTCCCGAGAACTCTTTTTCTCCCGGTATTCCCAGTTTCCTCCTCTTTGTTCCGACTGCGACTATTATTGACTTGGCGTAGAGTTCGACTCCTTTTTTCGTGGTGATCTTGTATAGTTTCCCGTCACCCGTTTTCTCGAAGCTTTCTACTGAGTCGCCCCAGTAGGTTTTAACGCCGAAGTCCTCGGCGTGGCGCTTGAACCTGTTCACGAGGTCGGTGGCTTTTATTTTCCTGCAGGCCGGGTAATCGTCTACGTAGTCGGTGAGGGTTAGCTGGCCTCCTATTAGTTTGGCTATTACGATGGTGTTTAGAAGGAATCTTTTTGCGTAGACTGCTGCAGAGTAGCCTGCTGGGCCTCCTCCGATTACGACTGTGTCGAAAGTTTTACCTTGGACATCTTTTTTACTTATCCATGCAATTCTAGCCAATTATTCATTCACCTCTTTCGGGTCAGTACTTAAAGGTTTAATCATCGACACCCTCATGGAGTACAGCCTTCTTCATTCCCTAAATACCTTGATAGACAGTTACACCATTATTATTTTCTCGGTATATAACGATAAGACAACCAGGGCGAGTTAGAGTGAGGGTAGAATGCCGCGGTAGGAGAGTTAAGTTCACAGCTGAACTGGCACAGTTACCTAACGGTAAATCAGTCATTGTAGACAGGGTGGAATTCCCTCATAGTGTCGCGGTCCTCCCTGTTATTGGTGGGGAGCGTGTTGTACTGCTAAAACAGTATAGGCCCTCCTTGAAGAAATGGATCTTTGAAACGCCTGCAGGCGTTATTGATCCAGGTGAGGAACCGGAGGAAGCCGCGAAGCGGGAGCTAAGGGAGGAGGCTGGACTGGTAGCAAACGAACTATTAAAGGTTGGAGAAGGCTATGTATCCCCGGGATACTCGACCGAGTACATGTACCTGTTTATAGCACCCGACCCGAGCAAAGGTAGTCAGAGCTTAGAGGACCATGAGGTTATCGAATTGACAGAGTTCACATTAAAGGACGCTGTTAAGATGGTTAGGGAAGGTAGGATAACCGACATTAAGACAATTGCCCTCCTCCTAGCTGCTGATTCACTGTTTTCTATAAGATCCTAGTCTTCTACACCTCTCGGACGAGTATTTCTCTATCATCTCCTCGAAGACGCTGGCGATCTCTCTGGGCTCGACTATGATACTAGTGCCGGTGCTAACTAGTTTTATATAATTCATATTTCTCAGTCGTTTAATGACGCTCCTTGCTATCCTAGGAGTAAGGCACAGGGTTTCTCCTAGAAGTTTTATCGCTTCTCCATATTCTAAGCGCTTCCCATTGGTTGCTAGTATGTAATATGCGAGCATCTCCCTTTTCCTAGGGTACCTCAATTATAGTCCACCTATATACTCTTAAGGGGTGTCTGATAGGTCGGTTCTCACCATAGCGACAGTTATGTTCGTAGGGTAGCCTCTTCATCCACCCCATAATTATACGTTATCTAAGAGTCACGGGCTAAAAGCCTGTAGTGGTTACACCTAGCCTCCACTGATAATAGGGCTTTAAGCTGTGAGAGTTGCTGGGAGCCTCTTGCTACATACACAGTGCTCTCACCGTCAAAATAAACTATGGGACTACTCATGCCCGGATCACTCATTATTACCTCGTAACCCTCTTCAAGTCTCTGAGGAACCTCAGCTATAGGTATCCTGTGACCGTTGAAAACTCTCGGATAGATCATTTTACGCGTGAGCGAGACTATTACTATGTCATGTAAAGACCTAATAGCTGATAAAGTATTGTAGCCGACATTGAAGTATTCTTGAGTGGAAAGCTTGCAAGTATCAATCCACTCGTTTTTATCTAGTTCATAGTAATTAAAGCCTTCTGGAATATGCTCCCGGCATACTGGTTCATATATTATGGAACCCGTACCGGCGACTTGGCTCAACCTGCCGATCAGTATTATACTCGGACTATAGACTATATGCGTTCTATCAGCGCACTCCACTAGTCTCGACGATAGCTCCTCTAGAGCAGGGGGGTCTGAGTTTAGTAATTCCTCAACAGGTAATATCAGGTATCCTTTTCTAGCTAGCAATCATCTATACACCCTTTCCACAACGAATCCCTACCCGTATCTATTTGGGGCGAATCCTAATACTTACCCCGTACAATCCTTATGTAAACAAACTTTTAGTTTCAACTTAAAGAGGGTTATAAAGGCTGGGCCGATGATGAGCCTTGTAAGGATGTTGACAGCTAATGACAGGTAACCAGGCTCCTTGAGGCCCAATTTTCAAATCCAAACACTGTTTTCATGTACATACTGGAATATTATTAGAAAACAATTTTAATAAAACCTGTAAACCGTTGGTTCACGGGGATAAATTTGAAGCTGTTCGAGTTTGAGGCAAAGGAGATTCTAAAGAAACACGGTGTGAAAGTCCCTAGATCAGTTCTCCTAGAGAAGGGTGAGAAGAACCCTCTTGAAAAAATCAAAGCGGCAGGATTAGAGCCTCCCATTGTTGTTAAATCACAAGTACTAGTAGCGGGGAGAGGTAAAGCTGGAGGGATCAAAATAGCTAAGACCTGGGAGGAGGCTGAGAAGCTAATAGCCGAGCTATTCGAGAAGCCTATCAAAGGTCTTAAGCCGAGGTACTTGCTTATAGAGGAAGCGATACCACACGAGAAAGAGCTGTACGCTTCAATAATCATAGACAGAAGCGAGAGGAAACCAGTTATTCTGGCATCACAGTTCGGCGGAATGGATATCGAGCAAATCGCAAAAGAGAAACCTGAGAGCATTGTAAGAATGTACGTAGACCCATTCCTAGGGCTCAAAGCCTACCAGGCCAGGAAAATAGGCAAGATGATAGGGCTCAAGGGCAAGATCCTAAACTCTTTCGCGTCCTTCCTGATAGGGCTATACGATGTTTTCATGGAGTATGATGCGGACCTGGCTGAGTCTAACCCGTTGGCTGTGACAGAGGACGGTGTAATCCCGCTGGACGCTAGGCTCATCATTGACGACAACAGCATCTACAAGCACCCAGATATTAGCGAGAGAAACCTCGAGGACACCGGGGAGTACACTGAGTGGGAGATAAAGGCCAGGAAAATGGGGCTCGCATTCGTCGAGCTAGACGGTGACATTGGGATCATTGGCAACGGCGCAGGCCTAACGATGACCACCATGGACCTAGTATACCTTTACGGAGGAAAACCAGCGAACTTCCTAGATATAGGAGGCGGAGCTAGCAAGGAACTGGTGAAGACCGCAGTCAAGTTCCTCATAGATCTGCCAAGGACCAAGAAGATATTCATGAACATATTCGGAGGAATAACTAGGTGCGACGAAGTGGCGAGGGGTATAGTTGCCGCCCTAGAAGAGCTGGGAGGCTCTCCTAAGCCTCTAGTGATAAGGCTCTCAGGAACCAATGAGGAGGAAGGCCGGAAGATCCTCCAGGAGAACGGGATAGACGCTTATACAGATCCGATTGAAGCCGTTCAAAAAGTTGTTTCACTCTAAGGAGGTGGGGAAAGTATGGCTATAATAGTAGATGAAAACACGAAACTCATAGTCCAAGGTATAACCGGTAAAGAGGGAAGGTTCCACACGAAACTAATGCTGGACTATGGCACCAAGATCGTGGCCGGAGTCACACCCGGAAAGGGTGGAACGGATGTTTTTGGAATACCTGTATATGACAGCGTTGAAGAGGCCAAGAACGCGCATCCCGAAGCAAATACGTCCATAATATTCGTTCCCGCAAGATTCGCTGCTGACGCCGTCTACGAAGCCATAGATGCGGGAATAAAGACGATCGTTGTTATAACAGAGCACATACCAGTTCACGACGCCATGAAATTCGTTAACTACGGAAAGAGTAAAGGCGTGACAATCATAGGCCCCAACTGTCCAGGTGTCATAACTCCAGGTAAAGCTAAGGTAGGTATAATGCCGGGACACATATTCACACCAGGCCACGTGGGGATAGTCTCTAGGAGCGGGACGCTAACATACGAGATAGCATACGCTATGACTAAGGCTGGAATAGGTCAGAGCACTGCAGTGGGAATAGGTGGAGATCCCGTTATAGGGACATCCTTCATAGAAGCACTCCAAATGTTCGAGGAGGACCCTGAGACCGAGGCGATAGTAATGGTAGGAGAAATCGGCGGCGACATGGAGGAAAGAGCGGCAAAAATGATCGAGGAAGGTAAAATAACGAAGCCTGCTGTGGCGTTTATTGCTGGGAGAACAGCCCCTCCAGGCAAAAGGATGGGTCACGCTGGAGCTATAATAATGATGGGCACCGGCACTGCTGAAGGCAAAATAAAGGCGCTTGAAAGCGTTGGTGTGAAGGTAGCGAAGACGCCTATGGAAATACCTGACCTACTGAAACAAGTCCTTAAGAAGTGATCCTTATTCATAATCCTTTTCTTCTTTTCCTAGCTTGGTATTCCTCGCTAGTTCCCTTCAATACAACGTCGTAGAGAACAGCGCTTTTACCCGGTCCAGGCCTGACTAGCCTTCCTAGCCTCTGGATGAACTGTCTTGATGAGGATGTGCCGCTGGCGAGTATCCCAACGTTTACGTCGGGCAGATCTAGCCCTTCGTCTCCCAGCGTTGTCACCACTAGTACTCCTTTATCCATGGATTTAAACTTGTCTAGGATAGCCTTCCTTGTCCTGGAATCTAAGTCACCGTGGAGGAGTAATGCACCCGTTTTCTCGGCTATTTTTTCTGCCTGTGACTTGTATTGTGTGAAGATTATTATTTTGGATCCTTTCATCAACTCATCCTTTACTATACGCTCTATGGTTCTTATTTTACCCTCCGAAAGTGCGAGTAGATTCTTTATTTTAGCGTTAATTCTCACGGCTTGAATAGCGTTCGGGTCTCCTTTCTGGGCGAGCTTCAGTATTTCTTCGAATCTCCTGTTCTTAGAGTATTTACGGTATTCCTTCCTGAGCGAGTCGTAGGTTTTCTTTTCGGCTGGATCTAGTTGCGCGTATACAGTTCTTACGACGAAAGGGGCCAAGTATCCCTCTTTAACTAGCTCGGAGGCTCTTTTAGTATATACTACTCCTCCCATGAGTGGGAATATCTCCTCGTGCTTACCATCGTCTCTGGCTACCGTGGCTGATAACCCCATCCTGTATATGGCTGCTGATCCCATGGCTATGGCCCTGAACTTGTCAGCGGGAAGGTGGTGTGCCTCGTCGACTATTAGGAAATCGAATTTTGTTGAGAAAATGTTTATTTTCTTGAAAGCCGTCTGGTATGTTGTTACTGTTATAGGCTTTAGATTCTTTTCTTCGCCGTAATATGCTCCAACTAGTTCACCGGCATCCGTGAAGTTCTTGATTTTCTCGATCCACTGTAATAGTTGTTCTTTAGTAAATACTACGACAAGCGTATAAACTTTCTTCGTGGCGATGGCTGCTATTGCTATAATGGTTTTACCGGAGCCCGTTGGAAGGGCTATGATTCCCCTGCCGTTGTTGTCCAACCATTTTTCTAGGGCTTCTTTCTGGTAGTCCCTGAGTTCTCCCTTGAATGCTATGTCTCTAGGTAGCTTTTTGACTGAAAGGACATTATTTGCATCGAGGACTTTGAAGCCATAGTGCTCTAGCTCTCCAACTATTTCATAGATAAGGTATGGTTTTACAACATAGCCCCTGCCTTTTACATACTTTATTTTGCTTAGGAATCTGTGGATGTATGGCTTCAAGTATTCCCTTGATGTGATTATGAAAACGTTGTCTATAGGGTCGTATTTCACGATCACAGTGTTCTCGTATTCACCTAGCTCTCTTAGCTTGTTTTCTAGGGATGGACTAATCTCTGCTTCCAATTCTTTTAGCTTAGCAATGATATCCCTGTATGTATACCCGTTATTCCTAAGTTTCTCATGGTTTATTTTGAAGATTTTATAGCCACTGCTATAACCTAGATAGTCGCTGAACTCCAATAGTTCCCGGAACTCGTCATCTGAGAGCCATCTTCTTATTTTGAAAGTATCCATTACCCTCAGTCCACCTCTACGAACGCATGGTCCTTTATTTCCATGTTCACGCTATCGTTCCCAGTCAACTTTTTGTTCACCATCGATAGCAGGTTCACAACCTCGGTCACATAGGATACATCGAATATTATATATACACACCCTTTATGGTATTCTAGTTTGTCAGCCTTCGAAACAATATATAGTACTTCATCGGTTACAGGGGCCTCTGAATCACAGTTCACCAAAATAAGACGTACCGGGATGAAACAACCATCATACTCGGACTCTAGGACCACTTCATAATCCTGTATTGAGCCTAAATAGAACTCTATTAACGAGGGATTCATCGTTTCTATCTCGGGAACCAGTTTCTCCCAATCATAGGAAAACATCGTTTCTAGACACTGGGGTCGCAGCGTGGGTTCGCCTCCTCACTGCTCGGATCTTAAAACCTCGCTCATCCCCCTATGAGTAGGTTTTTAAACGAACATTTAAAACATTAGGAGCTATGGCTGGAAGGTATCCTGTTATGGTTGGGGAGAAGGTAAACAAGCGAGTTAAATACAGACGCCGGATAGAGGCAGGCATGATACTAGCGGCTCTCCGCGAGGAATTCAAGCTTAAGGAACTGGAGGCAAAGACAGGTCTACCTATCAGTCTCTTATCAAGGTATGCTACAGGAGATATTCTACCTAGCGAGCAACACGTCGAGAAAATAGAGGAGCTTCTTAACAGTGAATTAGTATCATCCATACTTTTGAAATATATAGAGACACATGGAAGACTGGCGGTAAGCCATAAGCTAGCCAGTAACCCCCTTCCATTATGGTTGGCGGCTAAAACAATTCAATACAGAGTGATTCGGGGAAAATCGGATTTCAATGTCATTATAACACCCGAAGTTGGCGGTATACCTATAGCAGTATTGTTATCACATTTAAGCGGGGCGAAGCTGGTTATAGCTAGGAAAAAACGTTATCTGAACTGGAGTACGACGCTTGCAGGCATCGGTGGCACAGCAGAGAACATACGTGTATATTATGTTGACAAGCGTGAACTAGATGAAAGCCATGGAAGTATTCTAGTGGTAGACGACATTATAGTAGAGGGATACACTATGGAGTCTATATTCGATTTGCTGAAGAAGGCTGGCGTGAAGCCCTGCTGTGCCTATAGTATATATGGAGTTGGATCTCTGTGGAAGGAAAAGTTCCCCGATCTCAGGGTTCTTGCAGAGGTAAATCAATAAGACCCCCTCGAATCATTTTACCGTTTATAAGGGACTCTCCATGTATAGTAGTCAGTGCTTGCACCCTAGCTCATCGGGGGCTTCAGATTATTAGACCTAATCATCCGTTTGACTTAAATGTTTCATTACTCGGCAAAGACATCATCGCCCCCATTATTACATGGAACTCCAGTTAAATCAATATTATAGTGTTATATAGGCCGAGGCTCAAAACTCATCCAGCGGTGAGAGCCTAGTGTCAACAACGAACTACAAGGAAATGGCTCAAAGGAT